>CAZGAN010000155.1:0-2891 GCA_964523655.1 uncultured Bacteroides sp. | reverse complement strand
TTAGTTATTGTGCTTATCATTTCTGATTTGCACTGCAAAGGTACGACGTTTTTTTGAATCCACCAAATAATTGAGTAACTTTTTTGCCACAAAAAAACGTCGTTTATGCCCAATTCGACACTATGCTGCTGAATATCAACGCATACAAACATGCAAAAAAAATGCATGGAAAATGCCTGTTAAACAAAGTTAATTTCGTGCATGTTTGCAAATTAAATATTAACTTTGACTGTCCAAATTATACATATCACATTAGTACACAATCTAATAACTAATCTTAAAAACAAAATGACTATGAACAAAACTTTACGTTCACTTCTAATTCTTATGTGTTTATCTGTTGCAGCAGCTGTTTCTGCTGCCGTAGATAATTTGTACATCACCGGTGGTTTCACCGACCCGTCATGGTCTGCTACAGGAGCTGTAGCTATGGCAAAAGACGCTGATGGCTATTTCACTTACGACGTGCCCGCTGAAGGAGGCTCTTGCAAAATTTCATCAGTGTTGGCTGATTGGGATGCAGGCTTCAATGCTTCGGCAAAATCGTATGTCTCTCAGCCTAAAGTTGGCGGCGATGCAGTCGCTTTGCAATCGTCAACTAGCAACATTGATGTACCCGCAAGCGAATCAGGTGTCACAATCAAAATCGACCCCGACTTCACTACCATTCAATTTGTAGGCGTTGCTTCAACCGCAGTGCCCGATGTTTATCTTGTTGGCGCAAACTATGGCAGTTGGTCAGCATCAGATGACTACAAGTTCGCTTACAAAGAAACAAACGCGTCCGGCGAATATGTTTACACTCTTGATGTAGCTTCTCTCGCCGGAGAATTCAAAATTGCCAATAGCACTTGGACTATCAATTTTGGCGGCGTTTCTATCAGCGAAAATGGTGAGTACACCCTTGTTAGCGGCACAAATCAAAACTGCTCGGCTGCAGGCACGTTCACCGATGTTACTCTAACTTTCTACTACAATCAAGATGCCGGCACCGGTCGCTTGTCTGTTGCTGCTCAATCTGTGCCCGACCTCACAATCCCCGACCTTTATTTGCGTGGCGAATTTAATAGCTGGGGCACTGACAATCAATTTACATTTGTAGAAACAAACGCTTCTTCTGAAAATGTTTACACCATCAGCATCGCTTCTCTTGAAGGTAGCTTCAAAATTGCCGATGCAACTTGGACTGAAAACAATAATTTCGGTGGAAGTGAGGCTATTAGCATCACCAGCAGTGTTGTTGGTAGCGGTGTCGCACTCGTGACCGGGTCAAATACCCAAAATATAGTAATCCCGGTTGGTTACACGCTTGAAAATGCCGTACTCACTCTTTATGTGAAAACCGATAATACGGCATGGCTCGATGTGCAAGGCACTCTCAAAAGCGATGAAGTTGTGATATATGACGCATACGTGGTTGGCTCTATGTTCGATAATTGGAGCCTTGACAGCGCACGCAAAATGACCATCGAAAGCAACGATAATGCGTTTGTCACATACACACTTAAAGTTTCTGACATGGATTTTGACGGTGTATTCAAAATTATATATGCTGACGAAGATGGTAATTTATCGTGGAGCAATCCCAGTTTCGGCTCTAACGAATCTGAAGTAGGTTATATACCTTACGATGAATCAGCCGAAGGTTACACCGGCGTTACTGAATTCACCGAAAGTGGACAATCAAAGGTTGCAAGTTATGGCTCTAGCGTGAATTTCTACGCACATTTCAAGCCTGAAACAACCATCACATACCATGCTAACTACTCAGTCGCTGAAGTATTGCCCACAATAGAAGTGTCATCAACCGGAGGCATGAGCAGTGTCGCAAACATCAATGTTGACGCATCTCTACCCATTGAGTATTTCAACCTCAACGGCGTGCGCGTTAATAGTGAGAACTTGACACCCGGCATTTATATTCGCCGTCAAGGTTCAAACGTAACAAAGCTTATTCGCAAATAGCTACTAGATAGATAAGTAATAGTAATAAGTGGAAAGAAAGGCGTTGCAACTTGCTATAATGGCAGTTACGGCGCCTTTTTTTATTTTTTACGAGTAACGCTAGTGTTGTAGTTATTGAATATTGATTGTGCTGCTGAGATAAATGCGCGGCATTGCGATGACCACGCTGTGCCAACGGTTGAATTGATGTCGGTGTCGGCATCAATAAATTTCACTGTGTATTGCGAGCCCGGAACGGTGAAAAACAATCTATAGCTCGCTTCATCAACGTAAGCTTTACCGGTGGCATCGCGTTTAATGGTTACTTTAACCGCAGCTCCGCCACGAGTGTCGCGAGTACGCATCCCCGAAATAAAATTACCCATAGAGTATACCACCAGCTGATGATTGCTGAAGTGCATTGGCTGTATCACGTGTGGATGACCGCCAATAACCAAGTCAACCCCTTCCTTGAGCAGAAAATCGGCGAGCGAGCGTTGCGAAGCATTTTCTCTAAGCTGATACTCTTCGCCCCAGTGAGGCATCACCACAATTATTTCAGCTCCGGCTTTGCGCGCAGCAGCAATATCGGCCTTTATCGTGGCGCGGTTTATATAATCAACCACAACGTTGCCTTGCACCGATATGCCATTCGTACCGTATGTGTAATTGAGAAATGCCACTTTTATGCCGTTTATGCTTTTCACGAAGGGTAGACGCTCTTTGCGCTGTTTTGCATTGGCGTATGTGCCGATATGATCAACGTGCATGCTATCGAGCACACTGATGGTGCGGCGCAAGCCGTTGTCTCGGCGATCTAAAGTGTGATTATTCGCATTAAGAAAAAGGTCAAATCCGGCATCTTTTAAGGCTTTAGCATAGCTGTCGGGCGTGCAAAAACAAGGATATCCGGTGTAGCCTTTACCGCCTAGCGATGTCTCTAAATT
>CAZGAN010000154.1:0-3382 GCA_964523655.1 uncultured Bacteroides sp. | reverse complement strand
ACGGCGACGAAGTGCGCGTAATCAAATACGGTGACTCCGTTGAACTTTGTGGTGGCACACACGTTGACAACACCGGCAACATCGGCATGATACGCATTCTCAGCGAAAGCTCTATCGCAGCCGGTATCCGCCGCATTGAGGCTGTCACCGGCGAGCGCGTAGAGAACATGCTCGACGAACTCAGCGACACCATGCGCGGCGTGGCAGCAGCATTCAACAACGCTCCCGACATCCTCGCAGCTCTGCACAAAGCCATGGACGAGAATGCCGACCTCAAGCGTCAAGCCCAAGAAGCTATGGTTGAGCGCGCAAACAACTATGCAACACAATTGCTTAATCAAGCATACGTGGTTAACGGTGTGAAACTCGTTGTTCTAAAAGGCACACACATTCCTGAAGGTGTAAAACTATTAGCTATGGCAGTACGTCGTGACTCTCCCGAAAGCACCGCATTTATTGCTGCAACAGCCGATACCCATAGAAAGCCGTTGCTCACCGTAGCTCTCACCGACGACCTCGTTAAAGCCGGTCTCAATGCAGCAAACATTGCACGCACCGCAGCCAAAGCAATCAAAGGCGGTGGCGGTGGTCAACCCGGCTTCGCACAAGCAGGCGGTAAAGACGCTGAAGGCCTTGAAGCTGCTTTCGATGCCCTTGTTAAAGCTTTTGAATAAGCATTTATTCTCCACTTATACAAGCCATAATAGCCACCAGGGCTATTATGGCTTTTTTCTTTTTTACTGCCCTTTTGATTACAGAAATGCACGTTAATTAACGCTTTTTCTAACAATTCAAAGCCAAAACAGCACCAAAATCCAAAAAAAAATCGTAACTTTGCAACCATATTGTATATTAATTGTAAAGTGCAAAACAAATTTCGCGATGGACATTAAAAAAGCGCTCTATATCTCGCAAGAGATTTCACCTTATCTACCATCGTCAGTTCTCGCTGACATGGGCCGCAATTTGCCCCAAGGAATCCAAGAAAAGGGCATTGAAGTGCGTACCTTTATGCCAAAGTATGGCTCGATTAACGAACGCCGCAATCAATTGCACGAAGTAATTAGATTGTCTGGCCTTAATATTGTTATTGACGACACCGATCATCCACTTATTATTAAGGTGGCTACTTTGCAGCCAACCCGCATGCAAGTTTACTTCATCGATAACGATGATTATTTCCACCGCCAAGGCGCTGAGGGTCTTGAAATTGACACTGAGCCCGAAGACAACGACGAACGCAGCATGTTCTTTGTGCGCGGCGTCATTGAAACAGTAAAGAAACTACGCTGGCTTCCCCAAATAGTGCACTGTTCAGGCTGGGCTACCGCCCTCGCCCCACTATACATTCGCCGCATGTACGAAGACGACCCCTCTCTTCGCGAATGTAAAATCATCTACTCAATCCACAACGCAGTTCCCGTTCAACCACTCGACACTCGTATGGCTGAAAAACTCGAAATGGATGGATTCAGTAGCGATGACCTAAAACACCTCACCAACGGCCCGATTGACGACGTTGCCCTCGGCAAACTCGCTATTGATTTCAGCGATGCAGTTGTTCAAGCTGAAGCCGAAGTAAACCCCGAACTCGTTGCTTATGCCAAAGCATCAGGCAAACCGTTCATGGAATACCCCGGTGAAGAAAACTTCGTTGACAAATATCATGAATTTTATCTTTCGCTTTGATTGAGCGTATCGATAAAAATTCGTACACATAAATTCACCTGTTTTTGACTTATAATGTCTCTCATCTTAACAAATAAACGCAAATCTCTTGTAATTGGCACCGTTGCCACTTTGATGGCATCATCAATGATTGGTTGCAACGAGTCATCAGTGATTGGCGAATCAATAGTGCAAGACAACGTTGAAGTTGTGATTGACTCAGCCTTCAGCGTCACCGGACACACCACCGAAAACGGTGCTGTGCTCTCACGCACAATAACTCAACTTATTGGCTTGATTGACGCCCCCGGATACGGACGTCTCCGCAGCGATGTTGTCACACAATTCATGCCGGCTATCGGCCTTGACACCACAAATGTGACAGCTAGCGGCATCGATTCACTCAAGCTCGTGATGTATATAAACCTCGGCGCATACACCGGCGACTCTATCGCTCCCATGGGCCTAGACATATACCGTCTCGAAAAAACGTTGCCTACCACTATCTACAGCGACTTCAACCCCGAAGGCTACTACGACCCGAACAAAAAAATCGGCTCTGTAATCTACAATGCAACAGCTCTTGGCGAAGACGACGACACTAAAAGCCTCAGCTATCGCATAGTTAACGTTGACCTCCCAGTAGAACTAGGACAAGAGATTTTCAATAGCTATCTCAAAAATCCATCATCATTCGTCACCCCAACCGAATTCACCGACAAAGTATTCAAAGGACTATACTTCAAGAATTCTTACGGTTCGGGTCGCGTTTCGCAAGTGAGCCAAACACTCATTAATATGTACTACCACAGTTCATATTATGATGAAGACTTACAGAAAGACACCACCGTCAACAACGTTGGATACTACTTTGCTGTAACCCCCGAAATTATCACCAACAACAATATTTCTCTCAGCATCGACAAATCAATCACTGATGCCGTTGATGCCGGCGACAACATTGTGCTCGCTCCTGCCGGACTTGATGTTGAACTCACTTTCCCCGCTCGTGAAATCATTTCAAGCTATCGCTCAAACATCACAAACCTCGGCATCATCAACTCTTTGTCGCTGAAAATACCCGCTGAAGAGATTGAAAACGAGTATGAAATTGCTCCTCCAGAATATTTATTGATGGTGCTCAAAAACAAGAAGGACGAATTCTTCCTCAACAACGACATCACCGACAACTTGACATCGTTTTATGCTACGTATGATTCATCAACAAAGAGCTACACATTCTCAGGGTTGCGCGACTACTTGATTAATCTGATGGATCAAGACGAGATTACCGAAGACGACGTGACATTCACAATCACTCCGGTTGCAATATCTACTGAAACAACCTCAAGTTCTTATTACTCAACCGGTACCACATACGTAACAGCTATCAATCCCTACGTTTCGCAACCGGCTATGGCAAAATTGTTACTCGATAAAGCAAAAATTGCCCTCGTTTATAGTAAACAAACCATAAATTATTAGTATATTTGCACTGCTTTTTCTGAAAGCAATGCAAAACAAGCCGCAATAGCTCAGTCGGTAGAGCATTTCATTCGTAACGAAAAGGTCCCGGGTTCGAGCCCCGGTCGCGGCTCTGAAGCCGACAGCAAAATCGCTGTCGGCTTTATTTTTTTTCAAAATTCCACCCAAAAATTGCATTTATCCCCAATAATTCGCTATTTTTGCAGAAAATATTATCCTCATGGCTAAC
>CAZGAN010000153.1:0-3830 GCA_964523655.1 uncultured Bacteroides sp. | reverse complement strand
ACCATGTGCAACAATTAATCCCATCAATGTTAAATTATGTTATTTACTTAATTTAAGTAAACTTTTAACATTGTGGGGTGTTTTACAAGTACATAGCAAATATTTTTCCATTGCAAGAAATGTGATAATGATTGGTTTATTATTTAACGTGGAGAAATCGTGACGATTTTTCCACGTTTCTTTTTTGTGCTATTTTGATGCCTTAGGCACAACGGTACCGGAGATTTTAAGAGTGACGCGATTAGAGCTTTTTTTAGACTGATTAAAGCGCACTTTAATAGATTTGGTGAACTCGCCCGGGCGGCCTGAGGGATTGTAAGTCACCTTGATTTTACCGGTCTTGCCGGGTTTAATCGGGTCTTTCGGGTAGTCGGGCACAGTGCAGCCACAACTTGCATTTGCAGAGATAACAACAAGAGGCTCGTCGCCGGTATTAGTAAAGACGAATTCGTGAGAAACCTTTCCTTTTTCCTCCTTAATAGAGCCAAAGTCGTGCGATTTTTCAGCAAATTCAACCTTTGCGCCGTCACCGGCAAATGCACTAACAGTGCACATCACGATGACAAAAAAGAGAGATAATATTTTGCGCATGATTATTTATAGATTTGTTTTTTTAAAGTAAAAGTCGAGCACATTGCGAGCGGCAATAAACGAGCTGAGTTTATTGTCGAGCACTTTTGCCTCGTTGATTTTCAACATGGCATCAATTTCGGGGTCATTGTAGAAGTGGTTGCGCAGATGCTCGTTGATGCTTTCAAACATCCAATAGCGAGCTTGCTGTGTGCGACGCTCTTCGAAATAACCTTTTTCTTTAACGAAAGCGAAGTAGCGGTCAATCATATCCCACACTTCCTTGATGCCAAGTTCGTAGTAGCCTGAGTAAGTGAGTACTTCGGGCATCCAACCTGACACTGTTGGCGGGAAGAGGTGGAGCGCGCTGCGAAATTGAGCTTGAGCAAGCTGTGCACGGTGTATGTTGTCGCCATCGGCTTTATTGATAACAATGCCGTCAGCCATTTCCATGATGCCACGCTTGATGCCTTGCAACTCGTCGCCGGTGCCTGCCAGCTGAATGAGCAAGAAGAAGTCTACCATAGAGTGCACAGCTGTTTCGCTTTGACCAACGCCAACGGTTTCAACAAAAATATTGTTGTATCCGGCAGCTTCACAGAGCACAATTGTTTCGCGTGTTTTGCGTGCCACGCCGCCAAGCGAGCCGGCTGAGGGGCTGGGACGTATGAATGCATTGGGGTGAACTGCCAGTTTTTCCATGCGGGTTTTGTCGCCGAGAATACTGCCTTTTGTGCGCTCACTTGAAGGGTCAATGGCTAGCACAGCTAGTTTGCCGCCGTCTTTGAGCACATGCAGGCCGAACACGTCGATTGAGGTAGATTTTCCGGCGCCGGGCACACCGGTAATGCCTATGCGGCGAGAATTGCCGGAATAAGGCAAGCATTTTTCTATGACCTCTTGAGCAAGTGCTTGGTGGTCAGGATTAGTGCTTTCGATGAGAGTCACTGCGCGACTAAGCATAGTCACGTCTCCCTTCAAAATATTTTCAACCAATTCGCCGGCTGTGGGCATTGGTTTACGCTTTAGCTTGCGAGCGGCAAGATAAGGATTCACTGAAGGGGGTTGAACCACACCGTTATTAACGGTGAGTCCGGCATATTTACTATCGTTTTCCGGGTGTTGCATAATTTATTGTTTATTGGCAAATTTACGAAATCGAAATCAAACCTACAAACCAATCACATTAATTTTGCGTAAATGATAAGGTTTATATTTATTGCTCGCACGGTTATTTCCAAAATCTTCCAACTTATTAGCATTTTAAGCGTTTTATTGCGCCGGATTATTTAGTAATTTTGCATCCACATTTCAAATCAGATTTATGCAAAAATACATCTCACTACTTATTTTGCTAATTAGTCTCACATCGTGCGAAATGTTTGAAGCTCATCCTTATGACGTAAAAATCACCGGAGAGCAAAATCTCACAGAAAAGAACATCAAACTCATTGAGAGCCAAACAAAGGGCGCAAAATCAGTGCGTTTTGCAGTGATTAGCGACACTCAGCGATGGTATGACGAGACTGAAGACGCTGTAAAAGCTATAAACTCGCGCGGCGACATTGATTTCGTAATTAATTGCGGCGATATGTCTGACTTTGGGGCTACCAAAGAGTTTCTCATGATGCGCGACATTTACAACGAATTCACTATGCCTTACGTTTGCGTAATTGGCAACCATGACCACCTTGGCACCGGACTCGACACTTATCGCGCTGTGTTTGGCGACACTAACTTTGCTTTCACCGCCGGGAACACTCGCTTCATTTGTCTGAACACAAATGCACTTGAGTATGACTACTCAGAGGCTGTGCCCGATTTCACTTTCATTGAAAACGAGCTCAACAACCTCTCACCCGAAATTGAGAAAACCGTTTTTGCTATGCACGTGGCGCCTTACAACATCATCTTTAACAACAACGTTGCAAGCCCGTTCGAATACTACATCAATCGATTCCCTAACGTGCAATTTTGCCTGTACGGTCACGACCACGCTCTGCGTGTTGACGACCTCTTCAACGACGGATTGCTCTACTATCAATGTCCGAACATAGCAAAACGAATTTACTTGGTATTTACATTAAACGAAGACAGCAATGAATATGACTATGAAACAGTTGAATTTTAAGTTTGTAGCATGTCTTTTCATGCTGTTGTTCTCACTACCGTCAGTTGCGCAAGAAGCGCCCATTGAAGTGCCAACTGAAGCTCCTAACGATTCTCCCGCCGAAATTTATGAGCAACGTGTCACTAAATATCGCGACTTTTGGTCATATCTCATTCCGCGCTACGCAAAGTTGCAATACGCCGGCGGCATGGGCATTGTTTCAGCCGGTATAGGTTGGGATTACGGTAAAAATCGACAATGGGAAACAGATTTGATGATTGGTGTTATACCCCGCTATTCATCAACGAATGCGAAAGGCACGCTAACCCTCAAAGAAAACTTCACACCGTGGAAAATTTCATTGGGCTCTCAGTGGGCATTTCAGCCGCTCGAAACAGGTCTGTATTTTAACACAGTGTTTTGCAGTAAATTTTGGACTAGGGAGCCGAGCAAATACCCCAGCAGCTACTACGGTTTTTCGACCAAAATACGTGCATACATATTTGTTGGCCAACGCTGGCAGTACAACATACCCAACTCTAAGCACAAATATGCCAGAAGCATATCAGCATACTACGAGCTCAGTTCTTGCGACCTCTACATTGTGAGCGCCGCAGTCAATAGCTACCTCAAGCCAAGCGATTACCTTCGCTTATCAGTTGGTTTGAAATTTCAATTCCTATAAAAATTCATTTTTTGCCTATTGTAATGGTCGCCAAAACACATTGGCGGCAGCCTATGTAGGTGCACAAATTCATTGCGCCCCCATCCGTACGGCCCACACATCCCGCCCATCGCTATTATTTCGCTCGAAGAGCGTACACTTTAGATAGCCCCACAGTGCCGATGGGCGCGCGCAAGCAGGCGCACATTCGGCTCTGTGGGGTACTCGTGTAGCGTAATAGTCACTTTCGGAGAAAGTGCTCGTGTAGATCCATCCCGCCGCGACATTCCACACCAGAACTTTCTCCGAAAGTTGTCATCATTACCACCCATACCCCACAGAGCCTCCTTGACGTCGGCACTGTGGGGCTACCCATAGTGTACGCTCTCCGAGCGACCACACCATTACTTTTTACTCTTTACTTTCTACTTCCACTTTACTTTTTATTCTTTGTCAGGATTAGCAGAGCGGAAGATGCGATTCCAA
>CAZGAN010000152.1:0-4055 GCA_964523655.1 uncultured Bacteroides sp. | reverse complement strand
AATTTGTCTTTTCGGAGCTATGAATTTGATAATAATTGTCTATTTTATTGATTTTTATGGAGTAAGATAGTTGAAAAGCGGCAGTATTGTTGTAACTTTGCAAATTGATTGAAACATAACGATATAATATATGACATTTGAAGAGTTAGGAGTGCGCGATGATTTGTTGCGCGCTATAGCTGAGATGGGCTTTGAGACACCGATGCCGGTGCAAGAAAAGGTTATCCCGGTATTATTGCATAGTGTACATGATGTAGTGGCATTGGCACAAACAGGAACGGGAAAGACAGCTGCTTTTGGTTTGCCTGTGATACAGCGCGTGGAGGTAGATCGTGCAGTGCCCCAGTCGTTGGTGTTAGCTCCAACGCGAGAATTGTGTTTGCAGATAGCGGGCGATTTAGCCGACTTTGCAAAATACACACCTAATTTGGAAATATTGCCCGTGTACGGCGGGTCTAGCATAGAGAGCCAAATCAGAGCTTTGCGCAAAGGTGTGCAAATCATAGTTGCCACACCCGGGCGGTTGATTGACTTGATTAATCGTGGTGTGGTTGACTTGGAGAATGTGCACACTGTGGTGCTTGATGAGGCTGATGAGATGCTTAATATGGGATTTGTTGATTCAATCAACGATATACTCACATACGTGCCAAAAGACCGCAAGATGTTGCTTTTTTCAGCGACTATGCCTAAGGAAGTGGCACGCATTGCAAAACGATTCATGACCGAGCCTGAGGAAATTGTGTGTGGCACAAAGAATGAGGGTTCGGCAAATGTGCGCCATATCTACTACATGGTTCATGCGCGCGACAAATATTTGGCATTGAAACGTATTGCCGATGACAATCCAAACATTTATGCAATTGTGTTTTGCCGCACACGTCGCGACACACAAGAAATTGCAGACAACCTCATACAAGACGGATATAATGCCGATTCGTTGCACGGCGATTTGTCGCAGCAACAGCGTGACTTGGTGATGAAGAAATTTCGTGACCGAGTGTTGAATATACTTGTGGCAACCGATGTTGCAGCGCGCGGTCTTGATGTTGACGATTTAACTCACGTGATAAACTACGGCTTACCTGATGACACCGCGGTCTACACACACCGCTCAGGGCGCACAGGTCGCGCCGGAAAAACCGGAGTATCGGTGGCAATCATGCACTCACGCGAGAAAGGCCGTATGCGCGAGATTGAACGCATAATTGGCAAGAAGTTTGAGCGCAAGGAAGTTCCCACGCCACAACATATCATTGAGAAGCAACTTTATAATCTTGCTGACCGCATAGAGAAAGTGAAAGTTGACGACAACGAGATAGACAAATATTTGCCGGGTATATCAAAACGTTTGGCATGGCTCAGCGAGCAAGACTTGTTGAAGCGCGTATTGTCGCTTGAATTTAATCGTTTGCTTGATTACTACAAGGATGCGCCAAACATTGACTATGTTGACGAGAAGCCGTCGCGCGGAGACCGCAAAGGCGACCGTCGCGGAGAGAAAACCGGTGAGCGCAAGGGCGGTGAACGCGGTCCACGCAACGACAAAGAAAAAGATCGTCGCACTGCAGAAGCCGGATATGCACGTGTCTACGTAAATGCCGGTAAGAATGCCGGATTTTATGCCGGAAACATTATTGAGATGCTTAATAAGAATTCCCAAGGCAAGCGCATTGACGTTGGCCGCATTGACTTGATGCCCGGCTACTCGCTTCTCGATGTGAAGAAAAGCGATGTGAACCGTGCCGTGGCAGCGCTCAAAGGCAATGAATTTATGGGTAAGCGCTTGTATAGCGAGATAGCTTCGCCTGATAAGGACTATGCTAAAGCATCGACACGCAAAAGCAAAGAAGGCAAAGAAAACAACAAAGAAGAACGACGTCGCCGACGCTAATTTGTTGGCACTAACAATAAGTATGGGCAGCACATGGCAATGTGTTGTCCATTTTTTGTTATAGTTATTTTGATTATTTGGAGCAAAAGGGTTAAATTTGCACGGTATTGAAAGCAAAACGATGAATAAAGCATTCGCACTCATAATAACATTGGCTTTTGCCGTAACAGCAAGTGGCCGCACCGTGATTGACTACTTCACCCGAAATGAAGCCGGTCAAGGCATTCCATTGCTCGACAAGAACACGCGTTTGGATATGTCTGATTATTTCAAGCATGGGCTTCCGCACGTGTCAACAAATGTCATGGGAGGTTCGGCACGCATATTGGAAGTTAATGACACTGATATGCGATTTGAAATCACGTCAGAGACTCCTTGTCAGTTGGCTATGCTCACCTCGCAACGCGACACCACACTGATGCTGATAGAAACCATGAGCCTACCGCAAGCCGATAGCCGCATTTCTTTTTACGACAAAAATTGGAACGCACTGAAGCGAGAGGCATTTGTGGAGCCAAAACTTGCCGATTGGCTCACTGCTACCGGCAAAGCAGAGCGCAATGATGTGGAGCAATGGCTGCCATTTCTTTTGTGGAGAGCCGACTACTCAAACGGTGTGCTCACACTGACAAGTACTCTTGATAAATATTACATAGACGAAAAAGACGTTGAGCTGCTAAACAAGTGGATAAAGCCCGAACTAAAATACAGTTACAACGGAAAGAAATTTTCGTTAATAAAATAAACACCCGAAACGATGCCTGAAAATCAAGCACTCACGATATCGCAATACAGTCAACGACTATCAGCAGCCATAGCCGAGAGCCCCGGGCTGCGCAACGTGTGGGTAGTTGGTGAGACGTCTGATTTGCGATTGAGCGGAGGTCATTGCTATTTAGAGCTACTTGAAAAGGATGCCAACGGACGCACGTTGGCAAAGATACGTGCGAATATATGGGCATCGCAATATGCACGCATGAGCAGCGATTTTTATGCGGCTACCGGAGCACAATTAGCATCGGGTATGAAAATCATGGCATGTGTGTCGGCAAGTTACCACGTGGCTTATGGCATGAGCGTGAATATTGTCGCTATCAATGCCGAGTACACACTTGGCGATGCCGTGCGACACCGCAATGAGATTATACGTAAGCTCATGGCTGAAGGAGTGCTTGAGCTCAATCGCAAGTTGCATTGGGCGGCACCGGCACTACGCATAGCTGTTGTTTCAGCCCCCGGAGCAGCCGGATACGGCGACTTCATAAATCAACTTTACAACAATGCCCCGCGCTTACGCTTCACAACAAAACTGTTTCCAGCCGTGATGCAAGGCGATAAAACCGTGCCAAGTGTGATGGCTGCGCTCGATGCTATTGATGCCGAGCTCGACCGTTGGGACGGTGTTGTGATAATACGCGGTGGTGGGTCAACAAGCGACCTTGCAGCATTCGACAATTATGATTTGGCTGTGCGCATAGCTCGATATGCTCTTCCTGTGATTGTGGGCATAGGCCACGAGCGCGATATCACCGTGCTCGACTATGTGGCAAACATGCGTGTGAAAACGCCAACAGCGGCAGCCGAATGGCTGATAGCACGAGGCAAAGCTGTGCTCGATGCTCTCGACAATGCAGCTACGTTGATATATCAGTGCGTGAGTCAACGCATATCAGGCAATAGAGAGCAGTTGGCACGCATCGGAGCATCTATACCCGGACTTGTATCAATGTCAGTGACACGCAATCAAGCGCGCATAGAGCGCGCCGGCATGATGCTCTCAACACTTGGACCGCGATTCATACAGCCACGTTTGGCGCGCTTAGATGTGCTGAGCGATAGCATAGCGCAAGCGGTGTCAGTGGCCCTCACAACGGCGAAACAACGATTGAAAGCCAATGCACAAATGATTAGCGTGCTCTCGCCGCAAGCCACTCTTAAACGCGGTTTTTCGTTGACCTACGATGTGAATGGAAAGGTAATCACGTCAGTCAACCAAGCCGAAGACGGAGCATACATACACAGCATATTGGCAGATGGCTCAATAACCTCACAAATCAAAAAGATAAACAAATAAAAAAGCATACCCAATCATGAGCGAACAGATAAAATATTCAGAAGCATTGAGCGAATTAGAAAGCATAGTTAGCGCACTGCAAAGCGA
>CAZGAN010000151.1:0-4182 GCA_964523655.1 uncultured Bacteroides sp. | reverse complement strand
GGGCATTGCGGCTGCTTTGCTCAATGCGCTTATTGCGCCAGCACTTGCGGCACACGGCAACATAGCGGTCATTGCCACCAATTTCAACTTGTGCGCCTTCGCTCACAAAGTTGCCTTGCGCGTCTATGCGTGCATTGATAATTGTTTTGCGGCCACAGTTGCACGTTGATTTTATCTCGTCAATGGTGTCGGCAATCTCAAAGAGTCGGCGCGAGCCTTCAAAAAGATGGCTTTGGAAGTCGGTGCGCAAGCCGTAGCATATCACGTTCGAGCCAAAGTCGTCAACCACACGCGAGAGTTGGTCAACTTGTGCTGCTGAGAGAAATTGTGCCTCGTCGATGAGAAACCAGTCAATAACTTTACCCTCACGACGGAACAAATTTTTTGCAAACTGATAAAGATCAGTGTCGGCATATATCCACTCACAATTGCGCTCAATGCCTATGCGTGAATGTATAACACTGCGTCCTTCACGGGTGTCAATCACGGGCTTCATGCACAGGTAGCTCATGTTGCGCTCTTCAAAATTGTATGCGGTGGTCAGGAGCATAGCGGTTTTCGCTGAGCCCATGGTGCCATATCTGAAGTATAATTTTCCTTTTCTATACATGGTTTTTGGTAGGTCTGTAGATTTTGATTCGCCAAAGTTAGTAACTTTTTGGCTTGCGCCAAACTCTTCTTTCATTAAACTTATAAAAAACTTATCAACACGCATAGACTGTTATATCATTTTTTTTCGCTAATTTTGCGCCGTAAAATATTCTAGGAATAAAGTATAGAGTATATACTGATTAAAAAGTAACTAAATAAAAATACAAACATAGATATGACTGATAACGTTCGCGTGCGTTTTGCACCATCGCCCACCGGCCCGCTGCACATCGGCGGCGTGCGCACTGCTCTTTATAACTATCTTTTCGCCCGTCAACACGGCGGTAAAATGATTTTGCGTATCGAAGACACCGACTCGCAACGTTTTGTGCCCGGCGCTGAAGACTATATCAACGAGGCTTTGGCTTGGCTCGGCATTGAAATTGACGAAGGTGTGCGCGAAGGCGGCCCTTACGGCCCCTACAAACAAAGTGAGCGCCGCGACATCTATCGCGACCACGTGAAACTGTTGCTCGATGCCGGCCGCGCATATATAGCTTTCGATACCCCTGCCGAGCTCGAAGCTAAACGCGCCGAAGTGGCTAACTTCCAATACGACGCTTCTACTCGCTTGCAAATGCGCAACTCTTTGAGCTTGCCCGCTGATGAGGTGAAAGCTCTCATCGACAACGGCACTCAATATGTTGTTCGATTCAAAATTGAACCCGGTCGCCAAGTTGAAGTTAACGACTTGCTCCGCGGCACCGTGACCATCAACAGCGATATCCTCGACGATAAAGTGCTCTACAAATCAGCCGACGATCTCCCAACTTATCACCTCGCAAACATTGTTGACGACCACTTGATGAAAATATCTCACGTGATTCGCGGTGAAGAGTGGTTGCCTTCGGCTCCCTTGCACGTGCTCTTGTATGAAGCTTTCGGCTGGGCTGACACTATGCCTGCCTTTGTGCATCTCCCATTGTTGCTCAAACCCGACGGAAAAGGTAAGCTCTCTAAACGCGATGGCGACCGCCTCGGATTCCCCGTGTTCCCCCTCGAGTGGCACGACCCCAAAACCGGCGCTATCTCTACCGGATATCGCGAAAGCGGCTATCTCCCCGAAGCTGTTGTCAACTTCCTCGCCCTCCTCGGCTGGAACCCCGGCGACGACACTGAGGTGATGACTATGCAAGAACTAATCAGCAAGTTCTCGTTCGAACACTGCTCTCGCTCAGGCGCTAAATTCGCTTTCGAAAAGGGTAAATGGTTTAACCACACATACTTGCAAAATATCAGCGATGCTGAGTTGGCCCAACTCTTCAAACCGGTTATGCAACAAAACGGCGTAAATCCTGCCGACTTCAGCGACGAATACATCGCTAAAGCCGTTAGCTTGGTGAAGAGCCGCATCAATTTTGTTAGCGACCTTTGGGAGCAAGCTCGCTTCTTCTTCGTTGCCCCTGAAAGCTATGACGCTAAGGCTGTCAAGAAACGCTGGTCAGCAGAAATGCCAGAGTTGATGAATCAACTCATCGAAGTGCTCAGAAATCTTCCCGACTTCGCTTCTCAAGCTGCCGAACCCGTAGTGCTCAACTGGATTACCGAAAACGGTTATCACATGGGCAATGTGATGAACGCTTTCCGTCTCACCGTTGTTGGCGAATGTAAAGGCCCTCACATGTTTGATATCACCGAACTCATCGGCCGCGACGAAACCATCAAACGTATCAAAGCCGGTGTTGAACGCATAAGCAATGAACCTGCTGTATAATTTAGCAATTAGCGCGTATAGTGGTGGCGCTCGCATCGCCGCTATTCGCTCTCATAAAATAAAAACGATGCTCAACGGACAAAAAATGTCCTTTGAGCACGTTGCTCTTTGCCGTGCCCAAAAAGCTCCGTCGGGTTTCGACTTGTGGTTTCATGCGGCTTCACTCGGCGAATTTGAGCAAGCTCGCCCGCTGATAGAACGCTATCGTGCCGAGCAACCTCAAAAAACTATTTTGCTCACGTTTTTCTCGCCATCTGGCTATGAAGTGCGCAAAAATTATAAAAATGTTGATTGTGTGGCTTACCTCCCATTCGATAAGCCCGCTCTTGTTTCGCGTTTCTTAGATGCCGCAGCTCCAAAACTTGCCATTTTTGTTAAATATGAGTTCTGGGGCAACTATCTGCAGCAGTTACGCGCTCGAAACATCCCAACATATATTATATCGTCTATTTTCCGAGAAAATCAGATTTTCTTTAAATCGTGGGGCGGCATGTTCCGCAACATGCTCCGTTGCTACGACCATCTTTTTGTGCAAGACGAACACTCAAAGCAACTTCTGGCTTCTATAAATATAAATAATGTTACTGTTGCCGGCGACACTCGTTTCGACCGCGTCACCGACATCATGAGTAACACATTTGAAATCCCCGCAATCGAAAAGTGGACAGCCAATTCTCCGTTCACTCTAGTTGTTGGCAGCTCTTGGCAGCCCGATGAATTGCGCTATTCTCCATGGCTCAACTCACACCCGGAGGTGAAAGCTATCATTGCTCCGCACGAATTTGATGCGCAGCGGTTGCAAGCTCTGCAACAAACGCTGACCGGAAAATCTGTATTATGGTCGCAGGTCAAAGACTCAAATTCTATACCCACCGATACGCAAATACTCATTATCGATTGCTTCGGCTTGCTCTCGAGCTTATATAGATATGGTGACGCCGCTATCATTGGTGGCGGTTTCGGCGCCGGAATTCATAATATTAATGAAGCTGCCGTCTACGGCATACCCGTAATTTTTGGCCCCAAACACCAAAAATTTAAAGAAGCTGCCGATTTGATTGCTTGCAAAGGCGGTTTTTGTTACCATGCCGACGACGATTTAGCACGCATTCTCAACAATTGGTTGATAAATCGTGATGGCGATTTAAAGAAATCTGGCAACGCTGCGGCAAAATATATTAAAGATAATCTTGGGGCGACCCAAACAATTTACCAATACTTGCAGCAAAAATGACAAAAAGCGCCGATTTGGCGCTTTTTTAGTTAAAAGACTAGCTAATACGTAGTTGCGTGTATTACGTTAAAATGCACGCAATGCGATTTTAGTTATCAACTGTTAAAAGCATGCTTTTTAGCATAGTTTTTTGCTGAAATATTTGTGTAGTTCAAGAAAAGGTACTACCTTTGCATCCGCAAACGAGAAACAACGACACTGCAGCGGCAGTGAGACGGCTCGAAAATTAAAAGACGTTAATTTGAAAATAAATTTTGGTAGTTCAAAAATTTGTTGTAACTTTGCAAACGCTTTCGGTAAAACACCGATACAAAAGAGCACATTGAAACTTTTACAATAGAAAAGACGAAGTAGTACAAGAGACAAGATATTTCTTTAAATATCAGCCATCTCTGTCAATTCTACTCCAAACTAAATAGACGGATCGTCCTGGTTAAGACAAACATCGTGTCGAGGTTGCAAAAGCAACAATACAAGACAAAGATTTGTTTTGATGCTTCAATAAAAATTGAAAAAGAAAAAACAAATATATTAACAACGAAGAGTTTGATCCTGGCTCAGGATGAACGCTAGCGACAGGCTT
>CAZGAN010000150.1:0-4186 GCA_964523655.1 uncultured Bacteroides sp. | reverse complement strand
AAAGTTGGGTCGGGAGCAGTCTTGCTGCTCATCCATCGACGCACTGACATGATTCGTGGCACGAATCGAGTGATTGTAGTTGTGTAATTTGACATCAAAATGAAAAGCATCACTAGCAATCCAACAAAAATCGCAGCGCCATAGGCATCTTTAAGCGCCATCATCAGTCCTTGTTGCTGATATAGCTGCATGGTCGCCTCACTAACATTGTTTGCAGTGATATTTTCTGCAGCTATCATATAACTCTTTGCCGATGTAATGTTAAACACGCGTTCAACAATTGCTCCGCCTATCGACGTGCCAAAGCCACAACGCATAAAGCCTATTATTGTGATATTTATGAAGAAATGCTTAAACGGAATTGTTTGCGACAAATAGTAAGTTGCCACAGTTTCCATCATAACTTCAGCCAAGCCAAACGCAAAGATGCCGAAGTAGAGCATTTCTTTTGTGGTTTGTTCATAACAGAGAAAATACATTGACACGAGATAGTACGTTGCAAGGAAGAACGTGAGATAAAGCGACTTCTTCACTCCCCAGCGCCAACGACACAATGTGAAATAAATCAGTATTCCGCCCATAATGTCGCCTGCTAGTTGCGGCCAACTTAGAGATGCTGAGTTTATAGAGTCGTAATGAAGCACTCCGGTTGCATAAATTGGTTGCAGCGTGTGAGCTGCGCCATTGATTATGGTCATAGCAAAAAGGACCACCACAATCGTGCGAGTCTGCTTATACGTGAAGGCTTCCAGCGGTATAAACGGATCTTTTTTGTAATGCTGGTGTATAATTGTTATTGCCAAAACCGCAATAAACAACCACGTGCCTCGCCATATCTCAATGCTATCCCACCAATCATAGTGCTCGCCAAACACGAATATCCACGTGCCAACGCAACAAGTGAGAGTCCAAAGCGTCTGCCCCACCCAATCAATTCCTTTGAGTGGAATATATGGCCCCGAACGGTGGTCGTGCTTCATCAAGAAATACGTTACTGAGTCGATAAACAGCATCAGCACCACAATCACCAAGTGCATCATGCGCCAATTGGTGAAGTAAGACACGTAAGTTGACATTATGCCTGAGAGTTGCACAGCGCCGTCAACCAGCACATAGATAATCGGAAGGAATACGGCAAAATTGCGCGTAGGCGTGAAGTTTAGCTGTATGGTACTTATGCAGCCAAACATGCCCAGCATTTTGAAATATCCGGCAAGCACACAAATAATCCATAACACAGCGGGCACCGTGACATACATTGCTACAATGTTGCACACAATCAACGCACCCGTCGACACAAAGAATAGCTGACGCGTGTAAAGTCCGAACTTCCAACGAAACAGCATTGGAAATATAATATTCAAACCGATGAGCACACAATAGTTAGCCATCATATAGTCCTCGCTCAGCAATGTTGTTTCACCAACCATTTGGGCTAGCGAGCCAAGATACACACTGCCGGCAAGCTGATAAAACAGGGCAAAGACCACAATGAGCCAAAAACGAAGGCGTCGCGGCACATACCCTTCAAACATTAAAAGCTGCCTGATTGTGTTAACAGGCGGCATGTGAGGAAAAGCCATCAGCGTTGCACTTTACATTCAACATTCAAGCCGGCACGAAGTCGCTTCATTTGATCAGCATCATTATCTTTGCTAAAGCGTATTTTCACAGGCACACGTTGCTCTACCTTCACAAAGTTTCCGGTGGCATTATCTTGTTGTATGACCGAATATTGTGCGCCCGTAGCTTTCGACATAGACACAATAGTGCCTTTGAAATCTACATCAGGCACGGCATCTACTGTTATTTTCACCTCATCGCCAACTGCCATGCGAGCAGTTTGCGTTTCTTTGTAGTTGGCAATAATCCACATATCGCTCTCGTCAACAATTGAGACCAATGATTGTCCGGGTTGTATGAGTTGTCCGACTTGCAAATCTTTTTTAGAGGTATAGCCATCGCATGGAGCCGTAATCACGGTGTACGACAAATTTAGCTTGGCAAGGTCAATTGCAGCCTGTGCAGCTTGCATGCCGGCATCACTTTGACCAAGTCTGTGCTCTTGCTCGTGAGTGGAGAGCGCAGTTGTGCGTTTTTGGCGTACCAGTGTTTCATATTTTGCTTTGAGAGCCTCATAGTTAGTGGCAACAGCATCATATTGTTGTTGAGTCACCGACTCTTGAGCGAGGAGTGATTTATAGCGGTCATAATCGCGTTTGGCATTATTGAGCAACGCTTGCACTTCAGCCAACGATGCATCTGAGACGCTGAGATTATTTTGTATGGTGTTTATCGACGAACTTACCACGGCTTTTCCCGACGAAATGTTTTGTAAATCGGCTTCTGCTTGAGCCAAACGAAGACGAAATTCGGCATCTTCAATGATAACGAGTGTGTCACCTTGTTTCACTTGCGAGTAATCGTCAAAACGTATTTCTTTGATGAAGCCTTGCACGCGGCTAATAACCGGCACGATTTGGCACTGTGTGCGGGCATTGTCGGTGAATGTTGACGAAGTGAATCCGAAAAAGCGGTTGGCAGTCCAGCACAAACCAAGAGCGATGAGGGCGAGAACGCCTATATTTTGCAGCAATCTGCGAGTTTTCTGTTTCATAGTGTACCTGAATTGTATTTGAGTTGGTAATAGTAGTAAATTATATTCACGCGCGCGTTTACAAGTCGCACTTCAGCATCAAGTTTAGCCGTAGATGCATCGAGCATATCAGTCAGCAAAGCTAATTGATTGTTATAGCGATTTTCAACTATGCGATAGTTTTCGGTGGCAAGCTCCACGTTTTTTTCTTCAGTTTCCAGCATTTTAAAAGCCTGAGTAAACTGAGTGTAAGAGTCGTCAATAGTTCTGTCAATATTTTCTTCAAGAGCTGAGCGACGAGCATTGAGTTGCTCCAGTTCAAGAGTGTTTTTAAGCATTGACTTTGACGTTTTGAAAAGCGAAGACACATTGTAGCTTACGCTGACACCAAAATACCAATAGTTGAAATTTTTGTTTAGTGGTGGTATTTCAAAAGTGACCGGGCCATTAAGATTATCGGCAGCTACCAAGCCAACGCGTGGCAGCTTTTCGGCCTTTAGGAGTTTGCGCTGATAAGCATTAATCTCACGTTGCTTGTCTACAAGCTTTAGCGATGGCGCATTATTGAGCGATGTTGACAACCACGATTGATAACTCGATAACGAAGGGAGAGCATCAAGTTCGCCATCTATATTTGTTTCGATGCACGAATTTGGGTCTATGCCAAGAAGTAGGCACAAATCGTGATTGAGCACTGAAATGCGATTATTGATTGACAATCTGTCATAGTTGAGCGTAGAGAGACGCAATTCATAACGAGTGATGTCATTTTTCAGCACTACACCCTGGTCAAACCGCGAGCGCATATCGTCGAGCAATCGCGACGTGGTGTTGATATTTTCATCGTAAACATTGAGCAAATTTGTTGCTTTAAACAGCTCCAAATAGCAACCTATAGCTTGAATACCCACATTTTGGCGCGTAATATCGAGCTCGGTGAGCGACATCGAATTTTGCATTTTTGCCAAATCGACTCCGGCAGTTATAGCCCCGCCGGCATAAACCGGCTGATACACAGTCACCGAAGCAGAGTTGCCAAGGTGAGGCGTGGCAGCACGCATCACGTTTGAAAAGTCGCGGTCAGTGATTGTTGCATCGCCTATATAGCTGATGCTCACAGCGGCATCAATGCTGGGTAATTTAGCGGCATTTGCCACTTTTATTCCCTGATCTGTTACGCTCACATTGCGTCGCGCTGTTGCAACATCTTTGTTATTGTTTTCAACTAGTTCGAGTACTTGGCTTATATTTAGTGGCACTTTCGACGGCTCGTCACAAAACGCCACATTACGCAGCAATGCGCAAAGCATCACCGCGAGTAAAGTTTTTTTACTCATAAAGAGAATTTAATAATGGTAAAAAGGAATAGAGTAACTGTAGGCGCACACGCTATGCGTCTAATCTAATAAGTGAACTAGTCAATCAAAAAAGTACGTTCCAAAATGGAATCTCAGGAATAGCTTTAAGTACTGATATAAAGCAAGAATCGTTTAAGTAATTGGTATTATTCATAAAAGTAAGCGAGACTAAATGATCTCGACGTGTTACGGCAAAGATACAAAAAATTTTCTACTTTAATTGTTGTAGTTT
>CAZGAN010000149.1:0-4229 GCA_964523655.1 uncultured Bacteroides sp. | reverse complement strand
ATAATAGTAATGACTGCGGGAGCCATCCGGGTGTGGGCGCAATGAATTTGCGCCCCTACAAAGGCTGACGCTCAGCTCCTTACTTTTTAATTGCTTTTTACTTACTCTGGTTAGAGATTGAGGCGGAGAGTTGCGCCGACGGTCCAGGGGTTGGCACGCTGTGTGAAGCGGTTGCCTATCGACTCGAAGTAGAATGTGTTGTAGCGTGTGTTTGTGAGGTTCTCACCCCAAAGTGTCACGCTGCCGTGTTGGTGTTGGAATGCAATTGATGCGCCTAGGGTTGCGTAAAAGTTCTGCGATTGGCTGTTGTCGTCGGTCCAGTATATTTTACCGGCAGCACGAGAGTTTACGTTAACAGCGGGAGTGAATCCGGCAAAAGAGAACGGAAGCACGTAGTTAGCGGCAGCAAAGAGAGTGTGCTGAGGCGCATAGGGCAAGTAGTTGCCTTTCATGTCGGCAATGCCGTTGTTGTATTTTGTGAATTTGGCGTTTGTGTAGCCGTATGAAGTGCGAAGGCTGAAAGCGTCGGTAGCTTGCCATGTAGCGGTGAATTCGGCGCCGTAGCTGCGAGTGCGACCTGCATTAGTCATAGCGCGGCCAGTGGTGGTGCCTTTGGGGAAGATGGTGAGTTGCTGGTCACGGCAGTTCATGTAGAATAGCACTAATTCGGCATTGAATCGGTGGTTTGATGATTCAACGGCAGATGACAGTTCGTAGGTCCATGATTTTTCGGGTTTGTATGTCATGATGCTTTCAATATCGTAGGCAGCATCAACGCCCATTTGTGTCATGATTTGCTGTTGGAGCACGTCGCTAAACATTTGAGTGTTGTATCCGCCGGCTTTGTAACCTTTAGCCACAGAAGCGCGAACATTCCAGTTTTTGTTAGCAGCCCAATCGAGAGCGACTTGTGGCAACAGTTGGTTGAAAGTTTGCGCGAGGTGACCTGTATCGTCGATATTCACTTCGCGTTGTCCGATGGGATATTCGCCGCGATACATGGTGCAAGAGCTGAAGCAGCGGCTTGTGTAGTCCAAGCCCACATGCTCAATGTCCCAGCGCAAGCCGCCTTGAGCGGTGAAGTTGCCGAATCGCACGGTGCTTTGGTGGTAGAGAGCGAATCCGCCATCGCTGATGTCGAACAAGCTGCCGAGGGTGAGCAAGCGCTCGTCCCAACGCAATTGCATGCCGGCAGGGAGCACAGAGTTTACATTGCTTTCGATGAGGCGGTTTATACCTGTATCTTTAAATGTTACGGGGGCATTCATGTCGGTGGTTTTGTAGAAACCAAACACGCCTATCAACCAGTCGTAATTTTTCTTGTACCCTTTAGCAAAGAGGTCTTGAGTGAAAGCCCACTCTTTGCGACGTTGAGCGAGAGTGAAGTAGTCGATGGGCAAGAAATCTTGGTCGAGAGTCATGTCGTCGTTAAGGTATTGCACAGATGTGATTGATGTTGCAATCATCTTGCGGCCGGTGTAGCTGACGGTCAAGCCATCGTTGAAGGCAGTGCGACGATAGTAAATAGAATCGTTGTAGTTGATTTTGCCGGTTTCAACGCTTTGATAAGGGTATCCGGTTTGGCGAGAATATGTGAGTGCGGCAGCATTCGATAGGCTCCAGCGCGAATCGGGGTGCCACGAGAGTTTCCAACGAGCAGCGGCTTGACGTTCGCGTCCGCAATCGCTGTTGTCGTATTCGTTTTTGTAGAATCCGTCGGTGGTGCCATACATACCGGTGATAGACGTAGCTACTTTATCGCTAAGTCGGCCATACCAACCGGCAGAAGCTTTTGCGGTGTTAGCGCGAGAGTATTCAATCATGGCACGCACGCCTTGATATTGCCAGGGCGACATGGTGACAACATTTATTTGTCCGCCCATTGCATTGCGACCGTGGAGCACGCAACGAGAGCCACGCAGCACTTCCACGCGGTCAATGTCAACGAGGTCGAAATCGTAATTATCTTTATTGAGAATAGGCACATTGTCAACGTTCAAACCAACCACGGGTTGCTCGATGCGAGCGCCCAAACCTCTCACATATATAGAAGAGGTCATACGCGAACCGTATGCAGGGATAAAGAAGTTGGGGGTAACTTCGCTGATGTTTTTAACCGAAGCCACTTTGTAGCGGGCTATATCGGAGCCTTTGACCACCGTAGATAACTCAAGCGGGTTATCGGGCAATTGTTTTACGCCAACCACTTCCACGTCGTGCAAAGTGGTGACAAACTCCAACGAATCAGTATATTTTTCCATCTCGGTGGCATGAGCATTAAATGCCACTCCCACAGCTAGTAAGCCGCAATACAAGTCTGTAATTTTCATAGGGCGCAAAGTTACTACTTTTTTCACAAATTTTCAAACTTATGCATGTGTTTAACATATAAGGTTAAGTACTCTAAATTAGAAAGTTAGAATAATACACATAATTGTAACACTACAAAATTTGTTAATTACTTACATACAGCAATCATTTTCTAATAAAAATTTGTACTTTTGTTAGCGTTTCACTTTTTAACCGACGTAATTATAAGCAAATTTATGACCACGAACACAACACAACAAGACGAAACAACATTGCGAGAGCGGCTTCAGGAGCCGTCACAATGCCGTGCAGCCTTCAACGAGGTCATAAGGATGTATTCAGAGCCATTGTATCGCCAAATACGTCGATTAGTGCCCAACCACGATGATGCCGCCGATTTGCTTCAAAACACGTTTTTGAAGGCATGGCAGTCGCTGGAGCTCTTTCGTGGAGACGCAAAACTCAGCACATGGCTCTATAAAATTGCCGTAAATGAAAGTTTGAGCTTTCTAGCACGAGAGCGTAAGCACAACAATCTGTCGCTCGATGACCAAGAGTCGGCACTAGCAAACGCAATTGAGGCGGATGCATACTTTGACGGCGATGAATTGCAGAAAAAGCTGCGCAAAGCCGTGGTAACTCTTCCCGAAAAACAACGTATTGTTTTCAATATGAAGTACTTTGACGAAATGAAGTATGAAGACATGTCAGCTATTTTAGGCACAAGCGTTGGCGCGCTCAAGGCCTCATATCATCTTGCCGTGAAAAAAATAGAAAATTTTTTTGAAGAAAATGAATAACTGATTAAACCTTCAGACGAAAAGAAAGTCAAACACGTACAAAGCTTCAAAAACACCCCTTCTCTGATGAAAGATAAAAAAGATATACTCAACAAAATCAATCGTCACGACGGCCTAACCGTTCCTGAAGGATTTTTCGACGATTTTGCGGCGAAAATGGCAGAGAGCCTGCCGGAGCGCCCGGAGTTGGAAAACCCTTCATCAATCGTTGCACCGCGCTCATTTTGGCACCGTGTGCGTCCGTACGTATACATGGCAGCCATGTTCGGCGGAGTTTGGTGCATGCTTAAAGTCTTTACATTATTCTCAGCGAATGATTCGGAGTTAAGCATCAACAACAACCCTGACCTAGCAAACGCCGTGTGCAACGAACAATTTGTTGAAGACTATGTTATTGACGACGTTTCAAATTGGGACATCTACGATAGCATGCTCGAAGACAGTATTGACGTTTATAATCTGCTGGACTCGGTTTATAACGCAAATCCCGAGGCCGGAATACTTGAACTTGAATAATGAAACGCAAACATCTCATTATTGTGCTTTTGACAGTTGTTGTGTCGCTTGGCGGCTATAAAGCGAGCGCACAACGACTCAGCGAAGAAGACTTGCAAAAGGCCTTGACTGAAATGCGCAACTACAAACACAGCGTGTTTGTCAAGGAGTTGCAGCTCAGCAAAGACCAACAACAAAAGTTTTTTGACGTCTATGACGCCATGGACAAAGAGTTGATGACCATCGGCAATGAAACACGCGACTTGGAGCGCAAAACAATTGCTGATGAGAAGGCCAGCGACACGGAATGCACAGCAACCGCTCGCGCACTCTTTGAACAACCGAAACGCGAGAGCGAAATCGAGCTGAAATATTTTGATAAGCTCGCTGATGTGCTCACACCGCGACAATTGCTCAAGCTCAAAAGCGTGGAGCGTAAGATAGCAATGCAACTGGCAAACTATCACGGTCGACAAAAGTCACGCCGCGCCAACGACAAGAAATAATAACCGTCTCTACCCCTCTACTCCTCCTCAGCAAATAAAATTTCATTTTTAAGATTGACCATTCTCCGCTCTCTCTGCGACAAATACCCCGCCTGAACAAAGGCGGGGTATTTGTTTG
>CAZGAN010000148.1:0-4395 GCA_964523655.1 uncultured Bacteroides sp. | reverse complement strand
CGCTGAGAATGCGTATCATGCCGATGTTGCCGGTGTTGTCAACGTGTGTGCCACCGCAAAGTTCAACTGAGTCGCCGTATTTGATTACGCGCACTTCGTCGCCGTATTTCTCGCCGAAGAGTGCCATAGCACCGAGTTCGCGAGCTTGAGCGATGGGCACGTTGCGACGTTCGTCGCGAGCTATAGCTTGACGCACGTAGCTGTTGGCAAGGTGCTCAACTTTGCGAATTTCTTCGGGAGTGAGTTTTTGGAAGTGGCTAAAGTCGAAGCGGAGCACTTCGGGCGATACGAATGAGCCTTTTTGCTCAACGTGAGTGCCGAGCACGGTGCGGAGAGCTTGGTGCAAGAGGTGAGTAGCGGTGTGGTTAGCTGCTGTTGCTTGACGTGCTTCAACGTTGATAGCTGCAGTGAATTCAGCATTAACGTTTGAGGGAAGTTTTGTTGTCAAGTGAACGGCAATACCGTTTTCGCGTTTTGTATCGTAAATCTCGATAGCTTCACCGGTAGCATTGTCGGTGAGAGTACCGCGGTCACCAACCTGACCACCCATTTCAGCGTAGAAGGGAGTGCGTTCGAGGATGATTTGGAAGAATTCGCGGTTCTTTTGTTTAACTTGGCGATAGCGAGCTATGCGTGTTGTTGCTGTGTTATAGTCATAACCAACAAATTCGGTGTCGGTCATGTCGTTAACGGTAACCCAGTCGGTGGCTTCAACGGCAGCAGCGTTGCGAGCACGTTGTTTTTGAGCTTGCATTTCAACGTCGAATCCGGCGTGGTCAAGAGTCATGCCGTTTTCTTTGAGAATGAGCTCTGTGAGGTCGAGGGGGAATCCGTATGTGTCGTAAAGAGTGAATGCTTCTTTACCTGAGATTTCAGATTTGCCTTCAGCTTTAGCACGAGAGATAGCGCCATCGAGTAGTGCGATACCTTTGTCGAGAGTGCGAAGGAAAGCATCTTCTTCCTCTTTGATAACCTTCATGATAAGGTCGCGTTGAGCAGCTATTTCGGGGTAAGCATCGCCCATTGAGGCGATTAGGGTGTCAACCAAGCGATACATGAATGCGCTCTTTTGGTTGAGGAAGGTGTAAGCGTAGCGCACGGCACGGCGCAAGATGCGACGAATCACATAGCCGGCTTTAGCGTTAGAGGGAAGTTGTGAGTCAGCGATAGAGAAAGAGATGGTGCGCACGTGGTCAGCGATTACGCGCATAGCGATGTCAACTTTCTTGTCTTCGCCGTATTTTTTCTCCGAGAGGTCAGCAATCTTGTTGATGAGCGGAGTGAAAACGTCGGTGTCGTAGTTTGAAGTCTTTCCTTGAAGAGCCATGCAGAGACGCTCAAAGCCCATGCCGGTGTCGATAACGTGCTTGGGAAGGGGTTGAAGTGAGCCGTCAGCCATGCGGTTGTATTGCATGAACACAAGGTTCCAGATTTCAATAACTTGAGGGTGGTCTTTGTTTACCATTTGAGCTCCGGGCACAGCAGCACGTTCTTCGTCAGAACGGAGGTCGATGTGTATTTCAGAGCAAGGGCCGCAAGGGCCGGTGTCGCCCATTTCCCAGAAATTGTCGTGTTTATTACCGTTGATGATGTGGTCTTCGGGGAGGTGTTGCAACCAGTAGCCGGCAGCTTCGTCATCGCGGCTGATACCTTCAGCTTCAGAGCCTTCGAAAACTGTGGCATATAGACGCTCGGGGTCGAGTTTGAGCACATCAACGAGATATTCCCACGCCCAGTCGATAGCTTCGTGTTTGAAATAGTCACCGAATGACCAGTTACCGAGCATTTCGAACATGGTGTGGTGGTAGGTATCCATGCCCACCTCCTCAAGGTCGTTGTGCTTACCGCTAACGCGGAGGCATTTTTGCGAGTCCGCCACACGAGTGTTTTTGGCGGCTTTATTGCCCAGTATGATGTCTTTAAACTGGTTCATGCCGGCGTTGGTAAACATCAGCGTCGGGTCGTCCTTGATTACCATCGGTGCTGATGGCACAATTGTATGTCCTTTCGATTTAAAAAAGTCTTTGAACGATTCGCGTACTTGCTTTGCAGTGAGCATAGTTGTGATTTTATAATTATGTTGTTATTATTTTTTTTATCGTGTAGATACAAAAAATTTTATTTCTTTTCTGATTCAATGTGCAAAATTACTCGAAAATCACTACATTTGCAAGAAATAAACCGTTGATGTGCAATATCAACAGTTAAAACCTTAAAAAATATCTGTATTACACCACTTATCACAAAATACCCAGTCTATGTATAGCGACGAATTAGATAAAAAATACTATAAGATACGTGAAGTTGCCGACATATTAAGTGTGCCGGCTTCAACTTTGCGCTTTTGGGAAACAAAGTTCACCATCATTAAGCCGCACCGCAATGGTCACGGCACACGTTTCTACACGCCTTCCGACATAGAAACAATACGCATGATTTACTATCTTGTTAAAGAAAAAGGATTGAAACTTGAAGCGGCTCAAGAACAAATAAAGCGCAATCGCTCGGGCGTGACACGTCGCTTTGATGTTGTTGAGCGTTTGCGCGATATGCGCGGTCGTCTCACTGACCTTCTTGACGCAATCAACACTCGCCGCTAAAGGCTGTTATCAATACGTCATACCCATCAACCAAATTGGCAACTTTTTACCTACGGGAAATTCTAATGCGTCGGCAAGAATGTATGAGTTTGGCACATCGGCAATCTGCTCAAAAGATTTGTCAGCACCGCCAACTTCAAAAATCCATTTACCGTCAACTTTAAAGTTTCCTTGCTCTTTGCTATATTCAACAGTGTGCTTGGTTGATAGTTGGTTAACAACAAAACATTCACGCAGTGTGCCAATTTTCACATCTTCGCTGAGGGCACAGAGTGTATTTGTGTTGTGAATAAATATTTTGTCGGGCTTTTGCATCTTAGTCACCGACTTGTTATCGGAGTATAAGAGCTTTATTAGCTCAGCGCGGTTCATGCTTGAAAGATAGCTTAGCACCGTGTTTTTATTGATCTCAAGATATGAAGAAAGCTTTGCAATGTTTACTTCGTATGGCACATTGTTAGCGAGAAATAAAAGCATCGCTTTGAGCTTGCGGGTGTAGGCCGGTTCAATATTGCAAAATTGCACCATCTCTTGCTCTATTATGTATGAAATGACATTTTCAATACGGCTATAATATTCCGTTTCATTGCCATCATAGAAAGGATAATATCCTACGCGCAGATATTCTTCAAACATTTTTTGAGGGTAGCACACGGCTTTCACAGTAGTGCACACGTCATCGGCGTTTTCGAGTATGTGCTGCAGGGTGTATGCGGGTAATTTTATGCCATGATAAAACTGCAGATATTCACGAAATGATAGTCCGGCCATTGTGTACGATAACACTCGGCGTGAGAGATCGGCATCAGCGTTGAGTATTTGCAATAGTGATGAGCCTGTAAATGCAATCTTGATGTTAGGGTATAAGTCATTTATCTCTTTGATCTCTTTACTCCAATTAGGATATTTGTGTACCTCATCAAGAAATAAATGTTTGCCGCCAAATGAATTAAAACGTTCACACAAATCAAGTAATGAGTGCGTGGTGAAATACAAACTGTCCATAACACAATAGAGAGCTTCGCCGGCATCGGTGCCGTAATGGCTGCGAATGTACTGACGCATCAATGTGGTTTTGCCAACACCCCGTGAGCCTCGTATGGCAACGAGAGGCTTAGTCCAATTAATGACATCAATGTTGTCGCGAACAATATCCATGCTCACTTGCGAGATTAGTATTTTGTGTTTTTTGAACAGCGTTTCCATATTGTGCTCTAATTGTTTGTGCGGCAAATATATAAATTATTGAGCTAAAAACAAAGCGATTTTTGTGAAAATCGCTTACTGCGTTAACCGATTTCACTCAAAAATCGCTTAATCGATTAAGCGATTTGTTAAATTGAGCGAATTATCGATTTTTTTTCTGAAAAATAATTCACTACGCAAAAAGATTGCGTAGTGGCATATTAATTTTGCGCCATGAATAACAATAAAACAATTTTAAGAATGAAGAAATCGGTTTTCTTTGCAGAATCAGGTTTGACATCAACCTCTGCAAATCATATAGCTAATCTTGCTAAAGAAAAAGTTGAAGCACTTCGGCAATCTTTGGACTCGGCAGACTTCGTAAATGAAGATATAAAAATAATTACGAGTGATGTTAGCCAGCGAGTGAAAAATGGCCGTGATGAGCTGTATGTGAATGATATCAAAAATAAAATAGAGACAATAGCTAAAGCTAATGCTCTAATCGCATGGTTGCGTGAAGCAATCAAAGCAAAGGATGAGATTTTTAATCGGCTTGAGCATATTGACGATTATGCTATTTGTAATGAATTGGGAATAGTATACCCAA
>CAZGAN010000147.1:0-4405 GCA_964523655.1 uncultured Bacteroides sp. | reverse complement strand
GCTATTTACCGAACAGATGTAACTATTCTCCGTGCCAAAGGCACGAATTTGTAGGCTAAAATACAAAAATGCCATAACTGACACTTTTGCATCAGCTATGGCATTTTTATTCACATGCCTATATTGTTCCCTTTTTACAACTCAAGGTCTCCGTTGAGCACTTCGTGCCAGGGTAGTCCTTGCACATTGAGTTGCTCCATGAATGGATCCGGATCAAATTCTTCAACGTTGTGCACTCCCGGCTTATTCCATTTGCCGGTGAGGAACATCTTCGCTCCAATCATTGCAGGCACACCGGTTGTGTAGCTCACTGCTTGCATGCCGGTCTCTTTGTATGCTGCTTCATGGCTGCAGTTGTTGTAAACGTAATATGTCAATTCCTTACCCTCTTTGTCTTTACCTGAAATGCGGCATCCAATTGATGTCTCTCCGTGGTAATTCTCACCGAGGTCTTGCGGATTGGGTAGCACGGCTTTGAGGAATTGCAACGGCACAATCTTTTGTCCATTGTATTCTACCTCGTCGATACGTGCCATTCCTATGTTTTGTATCACACGTAGGTGTGTCAAATATTCTTGACCGAATGTCATCCAGAAACGTGCTCGTTTGATAGTCGGGAAATTGATTACCAACGACTCTAGCTCCTCGTGATAGAGTAGGTACGAATCGCGTCCTCCGATATTCGGATATGTCAACACTTTGTGATGCTCGAGCGGCTTTGTGGTGATCCATTGTCCGTTCTCATAATAGCGTCCGTTTTGTGTGATTTCGCGAATGTTGATTTCCGGATTAAAGTTCGTTGCAAATGCTTTGCCATGGTCTCCGGCATTGCAGTCAACAATGTCGAGGTGCTCCATTGCGCTGAAGTGATGCTTTGCTGCGTATGCTGTAAACACACCTGATACTCCCGGGTCAAATCCGCAACCTAGTATTGCTGTCAATCCGGCTTTCTCAAAACGCTCACGGTATGCCCATTGCCATGAATACTCAAAGTGAGCAACATCCTTCGGCTCGTAGTTCGCTGTATCCAAGTAGTTTACGCCTGTTTTCAAACATGCGTCCATGATTGTCAAGTCTTGGTAAGGAAGTGCCACGTTGATCACCAACTCAGGTTTGTGTCGGTTAAACAACTCAACCAATTCATCTACTGAATCTGCATCCACGCGGTCTGTGGTAACCCACGGCTTGTTTATTTGTGCGGCTATTGCATCGCATTTGCTTTTTGTGCGTGATGCCAACACTATCTCTGTGAATACGTCATGATTTTGTGCGCATTTGTGTGCCACTACTGTGCCTACACCTCCGGCGCCAATAATAATAACTTTTGCCATAGTTGCCTTTTGTTTTATTTAGTCATTCTTTTTCTGTTTATTCTGTATCGCGATGCACACAAATGTGAACACTCCTAGTGCTATTAACAGGAGCGTTTGACATCCCATCACCAAATTTGCAAACGCTGTAGCCGGTTCTTTTGCCAAACCATACAGCGCCAACGCGAAGATTACTGACCATTGCCACGGCCCGATGCCTCCGTTCGACGGTACTCCCATCGAAATGCTCGACAGTACAAACGTTACCAATACCGCCAGCACTCCATAGTTGCTCACTATATCGGCTGTGAAGTCAAATGCAAAAAATTGCAAGAACAACTGCCCAAAATAGCAGCCCCATATCGCTACGGTTAGCAATAGCCATTGTCCCTTGCCTTTCATCTTTGTGATTACGGCAAAGCCGCTCCAAAGTCCTTTTGCAAACTCTTGCACTTTGCACACAAATTTGTTGTTCGTCTTGCGTGTGAAAAACCACCACACTGCTGCAACGCATGCTACCAATGCCAGCCATAGCCACGGCGATTGCGCCAAGTCTATCCACTTTTGATATGTGGCTGCATTGCTGCCTAGATATGTGCCCAACTCACGCGTTGCCAACATAAAGGTCACAACGGTGAGTAACAGCACTGTTACTGTGTCGGCCAGTCGATCTGCTACCATTGACCCAAATACCGTTGAAAACGGTGCATCTTGTCGCTTCGCTATGTAGCCTGTGCGCCAAACTTCGCCCAATCGCGGCAGCACCAAATTCACGGCGTATGTGCCGAAGATGCTCAATGTTAGCGGAAATAGTGGCACTTTCACTCCCAGAGCGCGTAGCTGTATACGCCATCGCATTGCCCTGAACACGTGCGAAAATATGCTCACTATCATCGCCAAGCCTATCCATCTGAAGTCGCATTGCTCACGTATGATTGTCATCATCTCGTCAAAGTTTACTCCTTTGAAGAGTAGACGGCACAATAGCACCGTGATAAACAACGGCACTCCGTACTTTATCACGTAACCAACCGCCTTTCGCGCTTGCGACTGTTCTTTCTGTTCCAATTTATTTCCTTTTATTTCAGCTCGTTATTTCTTAACTTCTATCACTTTCAAGCGATCGCCTTGTTCGTTGACGATTGAGCGATAATAGCGCTCGTTATATCCCGCAAATGTTGGACTAACTGCTACTCCTGTCTCTGTGCGCTCAAAAGTGCCGTCTTCTTTTTGCTTTTTAATGTTACCATCCAAATACTTAACAAGTAACATGTCGCCAAGGTTCTTGTAATCGCGTGTAGCTTTTGTTGTCCAGCTATCTGTGATTCCTTCTAACAAAGTCTGAGCTTCTGCGTAACTCATTGATGCTATGCTCTTTTCTGCGTTTGACACTGCATTTACAATGCCGCTTTCAAGGTCGCCTTGCACTTTGCGTATGTCGCCAATCATTTGTGAGTATCTGTTGTAAGCTTGGTTTGCTACATAGTTGTTTACCCAGAAGTTCGCATCCCATGAGAGTGTCAACATATCACCATTGCCATGGCTAAGCTCATAAGGCACATTCGGGGTTGAGTTAAATACCGGCAAATATACGCATGTGTTTGCATCGTCGGTACCAAACCAAAGAATACCCTTCATTGCATCGTGACGGTTTTTGTTCATGTCGGCTACAAATGACCATCCGGTTTGTTGAGTCGATATTGCGCGCTCATTCATATATTCGTTTCCGTCAACAGTATAGGTCATCGGACGCCAACGATATGGTGAGTCAAACGGGCCTGCACCTATGTCTTTTGTCATATCCAACGGAGTGCCTTCAAAGTGATCACGCATCATCCACTTCAAATCTGTTGACGATACTTTCTTCGCCGGCTCAATCCACAAAGGCATTGCTTCGCCTTCGCCCTTCATTATCCAATCAAGATATTGATCCATGCTGCCTTCTGCTCCAAATCGGTTGAAGTATGACCACACGCGTCCATCGCAACCGCGAAGCGCTGTCATCTCATAAACTGCATAGGCTCTTGAAAAATCAAAATCTTGGTCTTTTCCACTGAAATATCCTTGCTTTCGTGCAAATGATATCACATCTTTCGAATACAATGTTTCCTTATCTTTCAACGGGAATGTGTGTATGCGCGAATGGTTTGCGTGGCCGCTGATGCAGTTATCGGGCACTCTGCGTGCTACCCACACTGCGCCTTTGTCGGTTCTTCCTTTGCCTATCAGCTCCATTATCCAAACCTCATTCGGGTCTGCTATCGAAAAACTTTCGCCTTCCGATGCATAGCCATACTTCTCTACTAATCCGGTCATCACACTCAGCGCTTCGCGTGCCGTTTTGGCTCGTTGCAATGCTATGTAGATTAGCGATCCGTAGTCTATCAAGCCACTGCCCTCCAACTCCGGTCGGCCGCCCCATGTGCTCTCGGCAATGGTCAATCCAAACTCGTTCATATTACCGATTGTAGCGTATGTGTGTGCCACTTCCGGTATTTCGCCCAAACAGCGTTGTGTGTCCCAATCGATAATCTTACGCATACTTCCTGCTTCATGGTCTGCTGCTGGCTGGTTATATAACTCACCATACAACACATGGCTGTCTGCTGCATAAGTTATCATTGTGCTTCCTGTAGTTGTCGCTCCGGCTGCTGCTATTAAGCTTGTGCATGCCTCCGCCATTGGAGTGGCGATAAGTCCTACACCGACTACTGCGCCGGTTAATATAGTCTTTATCATGTACTTGTTTATAAATAAGGTTAATACTTTATATTCGCAAAGTTACGATATATTTACCAATATCCACCTTAAAAAAACAAAAAACCTACGCTCTCCGCTCCTTCATTCGCTCGGTTTCATAGGTTTCTACATATCCACCATGCTATGATTGCTATAAACACCAACCGTGGTGTCAGCCTCCCGGACACTATTCTATAGGCTATACTCCCCACCCTGTATTTACTCGATAATCCAAAAAACACTATTGCCGGAATCGCAAAAAATAACGCTGCATTCAGCCTCCATGCTCGCGCAAAATCTCCGTGTAATATCGCGTGTAAGCCTCGCAACGTGCCACACCCGGGGCAATCATATCC
>CAZGAN010000146.1:0-4433 GCA_964523655.1 uncultured Bacteroides sp. | reverse complement strand
TTATCAAAAAAAGTTCGTACCTTTGCACTCGATATGCGTAACCGCTGGCGGAGCACGTGGCCCGTTAAAGTTGCGTTAGTTTAACATTTTAATTATCAACAAACTAAAATGGATTTAATTAAAATTGCCGAAGAAGCTTTTGCAAGTGGCAAACAACATCCCGAATTCAGCGCCGGTGACACTATCACTGTAGCTTATCGCATCAAAGAAGGTAACAAAGAGCGTATCCAACAATACCGCGGCGTTGTTATCCGTATCTCTGGCGAAGGCAACAAAAAACGCTTCACCGTTCGCAAAATGAGCGACAACATCGGTGTAGAACGTATCTTCCCCATCGAATCTCCGTTCATCGATTCAATCACCGTTAACAAATACGGTAAAGTACGTCGCGCTAAACTTTACTACTTGCGTGGCCTCACCGGCAAAAAAGCTCGCATCAAAGAACGTCGCGTGGTTAAATAATCACCGCCTTCTCACGAAGCTAAAAACCCACAACAATGGCGTGTCAATCTCGATTGGCGCGCCATTGATTTTTGACCCACCACCAAAAAACACCACTCAACAATCAATTATCTCGCAAATAATTCGTATTTTTGCGTATTAAGTTAAAAATTAACACATATACCCAAATACACAAATGAAAAAATTCGCAACCCTTTCGCTAGCTTCTTGCCTAGCTATTAGTGCTTTTGCCGGTGTGGCCGATGCTGACACCACGCAATCTGACTCTATCAAAAAGTTTGTGTTTACCGACGTAAAAACCGTCAAAACAACATCTGTTAAAGACCAAAATAAATCAGGTACTTGCTGGTGCTTCGCCGGTACCTCTTTCTTTGAGGACGAAATTTTGCGCCAAGGCGGTGACTCTCTCGACCTCAGCGAAATGTTCACCGTGCACCACTGCTACAACCTCAAAGGCGACAAATACGTGCGCCTTTACGGTCAAACAAACTTCGGCGCCGGCGGCTCTTTGCTCGACGTTGCTTACGTTTGGAAAAACTACGGCGCTGTGCCTGAAGAAGTTTACTCAGGTTTGCAATACGGCGAAGACAAACACGTGCACGGCGAGCTCGACGGCATACTCTATGACATGCTCAAAACCGTTGTTTCTAAACCCAACGGCACAAAAATCAGCACCGCGTGGAAGAAAGCTTACGATGGCGTGCTCAACGCATACCTCGGCGAGCTCCCCGAAACTTTCACCTACAAAGGCAAAAAATACACACCCCAAAGTTTCGCAGCTTCACTCCCCATCAACCCTGACAACTACCAAGCCTTCACTTCGTTCACTCACCACCCGTTCTACAGCTCATTCGTTCTCGAAGTGCCCGATAACTGGGTAGCCGGTCAATACATGAACGTGCCCCTCGACGAACTCAAAGCTATCATCGACAACGCACTCGAAAACGGATATCCCATCAACTGGGCTGCTGACGTCAGCGAAGGCGGTTTCAAATGGAACAAAGGCGTTGCTCTTATGCCTAAAGGCAAATCAGAAGGCGACATGAACGGCACCGAGCTCGCTCGTTGGGTGAAACTCAGCGACAAAGAACGCGCTAACAGCAAATACGACTTCGAAGGCCCCGTTGAAGAAATCACCGTGACTCAAGAATTGCGCCAAGAAATGTTTGACTCTCAAGAAACCACCGACGACCACGGCATGGAAATTGTTGGCATCGCCAAAGACCAAGACGGCAACCGCTACTACAAAGTCAAAAACTCTTGGGACACAAACCAAATCTACGACGGTTTCATCTACGTTTCTGAGCCTTACTTGCTCGCTAAAACTATGGGCATCGTTGTGCACAAAGACGCTGTGCCCAAAAACATCTCTAAGAAGTTCAAATAATCACATCATCTAAAAATGAGCCCAATTAGCCTACTTTTTGGTTGATTGGGCTTATTTAATAACCCCCTCTCATCGCTATGAAGATTGGCGTTTTATCTGACACTCACAGCTGTTGGGACGACCGTTACGTTAAACATCTCGCCGACTGCGACGAAATTTGGCATGCCGGCGACATTGGCGACGTTGACACACTGCGCCGACTCATGGCTATCGGCCCTAAAGTGCGTGCCGTGTGCGGCAACATCGACAACGCTGTGACACGACGCCTTTGCCCCGAGCTACTCGAATTTGAAACCGCCGGAGCAAAAGTAATTCTAACTCACATCGGCGGATATCCGGGCAGATACGCCCCGGGCATGCGTCGCCTTCTCGTTGAAAAACGCCCCACAATCATGGTTTGCGGACATAGCCACATACTCCGCGTCATGTTCGACAAAGAAATTGGCGTGCTTCACATCAACCCCGGAGCCGCCGGATACTACGGCTGGCAAAAAGTGCGCACACTCGTGCGTTTCAACATCAACAACGGCAAACCTTCAGACCTCGAAGTTATAGAACTTGGTGTAGCAAAAATATAACAAAAACATATAATCATGAAGAAGCTCATTTTTATGGCAGTATGCACGCTAATGCTACTGACAACCGGCTGCAAAACAACCGAACAAGATTACAAAAACGCGTATGACCGCACTATCAACGCAAACGACTCAACCCGCACCGACTTCAAAGACACCATCTACGGCAAATATCGCCGTGCCGTGCGCGACGAACAAATAAAAGTTGGCAACGACACCATCGACACTCGCATCATCGACGTCACCATTGCCAAAGACACCGGCGCAACAAACACCACCATGAAACGATATTGCGTGGTAACCGCCGAGTTTAAACAAATTTTCAACGCTCGCTCAATGCAAGATCGCCTCATAGAACAAGGCTTCACAAACGCCTTCATCGTGCAAACTGCCGAGCCTTTCTACTACGTCATTGCCGACTCCTACGAAGAACTAACACCTGCGCTTGCGCTAATTGAAAAACTTCGCAAGCAACAGGTGATTAAATTTAAAGAGCCTGCTCCTTACGTGTTACAACCGGCTCGATTACGTTAACAAATCTGTAATTTAATTGTAACACAATTGTCAAAACTTAAACAATGTTAATCCCGTTCATTTTTTTAGTGCATTTGTTTGCACTATAAAATAAAAGGACTACCTTTGTATCAGTTTTTCATGGTATTAGATTTAAGGTAAGAAGATTATTCGTCGTGATGACGAGTAATTTTTTTTTGCCCTATTGCAAAGAGAAGATTACAATACGGTTCCAATTGTTAACATCATACGGCTGCACCGACGACCCTTCAGCCTTTATCGACAATCGCGACGAGTCAATGCCATACTCATTTACCAGCATCTGCATCACCGCCTCTGCTCGCTGTTGCGACAAAGCCAGATTATAATCACTAGTGCCAGTGTCACGGTCAGCATATCCCATAATCACAACCGATTGATCCGGATTTTGCTGCATCCACTGAGCCACATTATAAACATTCACCTGCTCTTGCGGTGAAACAACAGCCGAATCAATAGCGAAACGCACCGTCGCCATCAACGGCGTCTGCTCAAGTATCACCGTAGTCGGCTCAATAGGCTCCGCCTCCGGGCACGGCAACTGTGCCTCTGCAGCTGCCAATGCAACAGCCGTAGCAGCCAAAGCATCGCGCAACTCATTAACCTGATTATTTAGATTGCCTATATAGCTCAAATAATTGCACGCATTAAACGAATTAAAACCATCGCCGCCAAACTTAAACGTCAAGCCACCAACAGCAGCAACATTTATATCTACCGGACGACCGCGCACACAATTATTGAAATTATCGCCATAAAACTGAGCACGTCCCTCAGCAAAAAAATCTACATACCTACACAGACGAAAACGCAGCTGCAAACCGGCGCTCACAGGCAAAGTCCACTGATTACGCTTCACCTTGCCATGTCGATTATAGTCATTCGACTCCGTTGCCTTATAATCCCAGCAAAAAGTGCCTCCCAAGCCCACAAACGGCACTATAGAAAACACACGCGAACTATTCACCCCATGCACCGAATTAATCATATCCCACATAAAATCAAGGTTTGCCGTCACATACTTTGCCTTTGAGAACGTGTGATTATCCCAGTGCAAAGCACCACCAATAAAATCAACACGCCAGCCCATATAAGGCGAAATCCATTTGCCAAACCCCAAATTATAAGCTGCTGTGAGATGATGCTTAGCCTTACCCTTTTCCAGCGAATACTCAACAAACGGCACACTGACTCCTGCTCCTACCTGCATGAACCAATTCTCACCCGTAGTCGAATAATAATGCGTATCACATGGCACAACATCAATATCAACAACAATATCGTCTTGGGCACGTGCCTGTTGAGCCGCAAAAACTGCACAACAAGCGCTTAAAAATAATAACCTTTTCATCGTACTTGAGATTAGGGTTAAACATTAAAATAAATTTAATAATAAGTGAAAAACGAAAGTATAACACCCAACCGCAAAAAAAGTTCTCACAGAGCAAAAAGCAAAG
>CAZGAN010000145.1:0-4438 GCA_964523655.1 uncultured Bacteroides sp. | reverse complement strand
TAATGGCAACAATGAAGACAGTGGGTCAGGTGAAAGTAGAAGCGCTCAAGCAACGCATGCTGGAAATAAACCCGAAAGTTGAGATAACAGCGTTGCAAAAGATATATTCTGCGGAGACAGCCGACTCGTTTAACATAGAAGAGTATGACTATGTTATAGATGCGATAGATAGCTTGGAGAATAAAGCCTTGTTGATAAAGCATGCCACATCGGTGAAGGTGAAATTTTTCTCGTCGATGGGAGCAGCGCTCAAGTTAGATCCATTTAAGATAACAGTAGCGGAGTTTTGGAAAGTGCAAGGGTGCCCGTTGGCACGAGCATTGCGCAATAAATTCAAGCGAAGCAAGCAATATCCGAAGCGCAAGTTTATGTGCGTATATAGCCCGGAATTAGTGCCCAATAGGGGCGAGAATCACACGTGTGGCACGTCAGTGTGCTTGTGTCCGAAGGCAGAGAAAGGCCCGGGAGACCCCGATTTGGTAAACCACGAGTGGTGCTCATCGAAGGCACAGATTAACGGCACAATGGCACACACCACGGCAATGTTTGGCTTTATGCTTGCCGGGTTGGTGATGCAAGACTTGCTAAAATAATATCAACATATAATCTTACCTATGATATGATGGAAACAGAAATAGTGACATGGAAGCCGGAATATACGGCAGATTTTGTGCGTCTCAACAAGCAGTGGATAGAGCGATATTTCAAGCTGGAAGCATGCGACTTGAAGACGCTTGGTGACCCCAAAGGCGTGATTATTGATGCCGGTGGACAGATATTCCTTGCCAAACGTGATGGCAAGGTGGTGGGCTGTTGTGCGCTTATACATCATGGCGATGATGAGACGTATGAGCTTGCAAAGATGGCAGTAGACCCTGAGGCGCAGAACTGTGGTGCCGGCTACAAATTGGGGCTGGCGCTGATTGCATACGCAAAAAATATGGGCGTGAAAGAGATATTTCTTGAGGCAAACACAAAGCTTGCAGCTTCGGTGCATTTGTATGAGAAACTGGGGTTTAAAGCTGTGGCAGATTATCATGCCGAGTATGCGCGTTGCAACCTGTTCATGAAACTGCGAGTGGAGTGAAAAAAGGAAAGAAGGAGGGGAAAATTGAGAGTTTGGTAAATTTATAATTTGGGGAGATGAAAAAAAGTATTATATTTGCAAAAAGATTAACTTTTTTCTAAAACCGAAAGACCGGAAAATGAAAACTAACCAAATTGTATCAAAGAGTATACTGTTGCTCTCACTTATGGGGCTTGCTACCCCGGCAGAAGCCGAATTGATAAACATATCAACGGCTAAGACATCGTTAGTAGTAGAGGCCGAGAAAGGCTCTCCGCTGCAATTTTTGTATTATGGTGCTCATGTGAATGATGCTGAACTTCAAAGCATTAAAGATGCCGGACTGACTTCGACGAAGGCATATCCCGTTTATGGCATGGAATCGGCACGCGAGACGGCGATGAGCGTGAAACATGCAGATGGAAACATGACGCTAGACCTGGCTGTTGTTGACGTGAAGAAAGAATCAGATGCAAAAGCAGGCACGAAAACAACCACGATAGTGATGAAGGATAAGTATTATCCTTTTGAAGTTTCGGTGAAATATCTCACATACGATGATGCAGATGTTATCGAGACCTGGGTTGAAGCAACAAATAATGAGAAGAAAAATGTGACACTAACGTCGTTTGACTCGGCATATTTGCCATTGCGTTATGGCAATGTGTATATGTCGTCGTTGTACGGGTCGTGGGCAAATGAGGGACGACTAGAGGAGATACCCTTGACTCACGGAATGAAAGTGATAAAAAATAAAGATGGAGTGCGCAACTCACATGTTGCCCATGCCGAGGTGATGTTCTCGCTCGACGGCGTGCCAAATGAGCGCACCGGACGTGTGATTGGCGCAGCATTGTGCTACAGCGGAAACTATCGTTTGCGCGTGGATACAGATGATTCAAATACGCACCATTTCTATGCCGGAATCAACCCCGACAACTCATCATACAATTTGCAAAAAGGAGAAACATTTGTAACTCCGGCAGTGGCTTTCACATATTCTGATGAAGGAAAGGGTGGAGTGAGCCGCAACTATCACCGTTGGGGCCGCAATCACCGTCTTGCACATGGCAATGTGCCTCGCAAGATATTGCTGAATAGCTGGGAAGGAGTGTATTTCGATATCAATGAAGCCGGTATGTCGCAGATGATGAGCGATATCGCCTCAATGGGCGGTGAGTTGTTTGTGATGGACGATGGATGGTTTGGCACAAAATATCCGCGTAACAACGACTCAACATCGCTTGGTGACTGGACAGTTGACACAAACAAACTTCCTTCAGGCATACAGGGTTTGGTTGATACAGCAAAGAAAAACGGCATAAAATTCGGTATCTGGATTGAGCCGGAGATGACAAACTCAATCAGTGAGCTCTACGAGAAACATCCCGAATATATAATCAAGCCTTCAAACCGTGAACCGGTGCAAGGTCGTGGTGGCACACAATTGGTGCTTGACCTTGGCAATCCGAAGGTGCAAGATTTGGTGTTTAACATAGTAGACACATTGATGACAAAATATCCGGAAATTGATTATATCAAGTGGGATGCAAATGCGCCTATCATGAATCACGGTTCGCAATATCTCACTGCTGACAATCAGTCGCACTTGATGATAGACTATCATCGTGGATTAGCAGCAGCATGCGACCGTATTCGCGCTAAATATCCGGATCTCACCATACAAGCATGTGCTAGTGGTGGCGGCCGTGCAAACTGGGGTGTTTTGCCTTGGTTTGATGAATTTTGGGTGAGCGATAACACAGATGCGTTGCAACGTGTGTATATGCAATGGGGCACAAGTCATTTCTTCCCGGCAATAGCAATGGCATCGCATATCAGTGCTGCTCCCAACCATCAAACATTCCGCACCATACCGTTGAAATATCGCATAGATGTGGCAATGAGCGGACGTTTGGGCATGGAAATACAACCTAAAAATATGACAGACGAAGAGAAAGATTTGTGTCGCAAAGCCATAGCACAATATAAAGAAGTGCGCAATGTGGTGCAATTTGGCGATCTTTATCGTTTGCTCTCACCGTATGACAAACTTGGCGCAGCATCGTTGATGTATGTGCAACCCGATAAGTCAGAGGCAGTGTTCTATTGGTGGAAAACAGAGACATTCTGTAACCAACAATTGCCTCGCGTGACAATGGATGGACTCGACCCCGACCAAAACTATCGCATTGAGGAACTTAACCGTATTGACAACACAGCACTTCCGTATGAGGGCAAAGTGTTTAGCGGCAAATTTCTCATGACAACAGGGTTGGAAATACCATTGGAACATGATGTAGACTACAATAAACGTACCGACTTTGCTAGTCGCGTGCTTCATCTAGTGAAACAATAAACAATTAAGTTTTAATATATTATGATTATTACTGCACCATTAAAATTTCGTCCCTATTTCAAACCGGTAATATGGGGCGGCGAGAAAATTGCGAAGTATAAAGGCGTATCAATCGATTCAGATTGTATAGGCGAAAGCTGGGAATTGTCGGCAGTGCCCGGACACGAGTCAGAAGTGGCAGAAGGCGCATACGCAGGCAAAACCATCACTGAGTTGGCAGAAGAGTTTGGCGCTGAGCTATTGGGCACAAAGACCGTAGAAAAATATGGTAAAAACTTCCCGTTGCTCATCAAACTAATTGATGCTCGCAATGACCTTTCAGTGCAAGTGCACCCCAACGATGAGTTGGCAAAAGTGCGTCACAACTGCGCAGGTAAGACCGAGATGTGGTATGTGGTAGGCTGCGAAAAAGATGCAAACATATATTGCGGATTGGCAGCACCGTTGACACCGGAAGGCTATGTAGAAAAGATAGCAGATAACAGCATCATGGAAGCTGTTAGCGCACACAAATCAGCACCCGGACAGTTCTACTTTATTCCCGCAGGCACAATTCATGCAATTGGTGCAGGAAACCTCATAGCAGAGATACAACAATCAAGCGATATCACATATCGCGTGTATGACTATGACCGTCGCGATGCCAATGGCAATCCGCGTCAGTTGCACACCGAGGAGGCAAAAGATGCTATTGACTACACATTCCCACACAGCGTGCAGCCCACAGCAAAAGTATTTGCTTCAACCACCGCTAATGCAGTGAAGTCAGACTATTTCAGCGTAGACTTCATCACCGGAGCGAATGAAACAATAGAGTATGCCGGCAACGCAGAAACATTTGTGCTTTTCATGGCAACAAAAGGTCAGTTTGAAATCACTATTGATGGCGCAACAACAGTTGTGAAACAAGGAGAAACAATACTTGTTCCTGCTGCAGTAGCGAAATACACAGTGAAAATCAACGGTGATGCACTCAGAGTGACACTCTAAGCAAAAAAGAAATCTTCAAAAAA
>CAZGAN010000144.1:0-4465 GCA_964523655.1 uncultured Bacteroides sp. | reverse complement strand
GGCTTTTAAACTCATTGCTGATAAGTTCTTTCATATCAAATGATAGAGTTAAGGGATATTATTAGGTTAATTTTATTTTTTTATTGATAGCGTAAAGGTACAACAAAATTTTAATAAATTGCACCCATCTCGTTCAATTTAATAATTATTACACTTTCGCTGTACTCAGGCCTTCTACTTATTCGCTCTTTTCACGATGTATGAATTTATGGAAAAGCCATTTACCTGCCACAAGAAGTATCACTGCTATGATAACCAGCAGCACACCAACTGTATTCATGGGCGTGAGCACCTCTCCAAACACTGCACAGCCAACCACCAACGCAGTCACCGGCTCCAGCGCACTGAGTATTGACACCGGCATTGGCCCAACGTCGTGTATAGCAATATTTACAGTCACAATTGATATTATTGTCGGAAATATTGCCAGACCTATGACGTTCACGTATGCTAACGCATTTCCGGGTAGCGATACAAGCCCGTTGCCGCTCCACATGATGCCTAAAAATATCAATCCGCCAATCAGCACATTGTACATTGTCAGCGGTAGCGATGACATCTCGCTGAGTTGACTGCGATTAACAATAACCATGTAAATGGCATACGATAGCGCCGACAACATCACTAACATGATGCCAAACGGACTGTGAAACGTGCTGCCTTCTTTTATTGATAGCATACCTATGCCAACGAGTGCCATCAGTATTGTGCCCATCTTGCCCCACGACAACCGCTCTTTGAAAAACAATGCCATGATTATAGCCACGCACACCGGTGTCACATAAAGCATGGTCGAGGCTATGCCTACATCCATATACTGATAGCTCGCAAATAGGGTGATTGACGACATGGCAAACAACACTGCACACGTGATGAGTGGAAATACGCACTTGCGAGGCACCTTCAATGAGTCGCCGTGCAGCCATATCATCACAAACAGTATGCCTGCAGCAATAATATATCGATAAAAAAGCACGGAAAGCACATCTAGCCCCATGCCGTAAAGTGGTTTCGCAAAAAGCGGGTTAAGCCCATAGGTGCATGATGATAAGCACCCTAGGGCATAACCGCGCACTGTCTTTGATTTATTTAGTTGCATTTATCTCTGTTAGAGAGCGTGTTTGGCATAGCGATAGCCATACACGTCATAGAGTTTCACTAGTCGTTGCAAACGACTCAAGAAATTATAGTAGTCTTTATTGTGGAAATCACACCATTGCACCTCGCTGATGGCTGCCATGCGCGGCAAGGTCATATATTGCACATAGTCAAATGTTTGCATATACTCTGTCCATACATTTGCTTGTATGCCAATGATATGCTTAAATTCTTCGTCTGAAATGCCTTCAGGACAAGGATTATATGAATACACATCTTTCACTGTGTTGCATCCGCCAATAGCCAACGGCTCTTTCTCCGTGTCTTTTGTCTGATAGTGGTCAAAATAGAATGGGAAGTTGGGTGTCATAATCACGTCATTGCCAAGTTTCGCTGCTGCACGTCCTCCGGCTTCTCCGCGCCATGACATCACTGTTGCTGTGGGGCTTACTCCGCCTTCAAGTATTTCATCCCAGCCTATAATGCGACGTCCTTTAGCGTTAACCATTTCTTCAACGCGTTTAATCACGTAGCTTTGCAAATATTCTTCAGCTGAGTGTTTGTCATCTTTCTTTATGCCTAGGCTCTTGATGCGCGCCTGACACTTTTCGCACTTAGCCCATACATCTTTCGGACATTCATCGCCACCAATGTGTATGTATTCTGATGGAAAAAGGTCTATGATTTCGCTGAGCACATCATCAAGAAATGTAAACACCTCATCGTTACCGGGGCAAAGCACATCGTGGCTAACTCCCCACACTGTCCACACTTCGTATGGGCCGCCTGTGCATCCAAGATTCGGATAGCAATGCAAAGCTCCTTGCATGTGTCCCGGCAGGTCTATCTCAGGCACAATGGTGATGTGGCGATCTGCTGCATATTTTATAATGTCGCGCACCTCGTCTTGAGTGTAATATCCGCCGTAAGGTGTATTGTCAAACTTGTCCCAGTTCTTCTCAATCATTGTCTCCTTACGTATTGAGCCCTTTTCGGTCAGTTCCGGATATTTCTTGATTTCTATACGCCAACCTTGGTCGTCAGTCAAGTGCCAGTGAAAACGATTGATATTGTGCAAAGCAAGCATATCAATGTAAACTTTCACCTCGTCAACAGTGAAAAAGTGTCGGCTCACATCAAGATGCATACCACGATAACTGAATTGCGGAGAATCGTTGATTTCAACTGCCGGAAGCACAACTGTGTCGCCTTCAGGTATAACTTCGCCTATTGATTTGCGAAGCGTTTGTATGCCGTGAAAAGTGCCTTCAGCTGTTGCACCATTAATCACTATTTCGCGACTTGTCACCCCAATTGCGTAAGCACCGGCATTGTCGCTCTCCAAACTCGATGATAGCAGTATGCCGTTTGCTCTCGGACGTTTTGTTACTATCTGCAAGGTGTAGCCGGTGAGATCTTTGATGTACGATTGTAGTAACTCGGCGTTGCGTGCTTGCACCGCATCATCTTTCGCGTGAAAAATCTTTGTGCTGGGCAACAAGGTAAAACCTACCGCCTTTTGTGCTGATACTTCTGTGGGCAATGGCACCACCTGATAATTAGCAACGTGTGTTGCAGCAAGCGCTGAGCCGGTAAGTCCCACGGCTGCTGCCAATGTTAGTAATAGTTTGTGCATGTTCTAAGCTTCAGATTGTTTAGTTAAAAAGATATTGTATATCCAAAGTTACTGCTTTTTTTTGATTGTTGCTAATTTTTTGAGCATGAACATCATTTTGTGACAAAAAATGATTATCTTTGCAAAAGTTAACTCATAACAAAGTCCTTACTTCATGCAGGAAAAAATTATTATTCTTGACTTCGGCTCACAGACCACTCAATTGATTGGTCGCCGTGTGCGCGAACTCAACATGTACTGCGAAATCGTTCCCTACAACAAGTTTCCCCACGATGACCCCTCGGTTATTGGTGTTATCCTCTCCGGAAGTCCTTTCTCGGTCTACGATGAAAAAGCTTTCGGCGTTGACCTCAGCAACATCCGCGGTCGACTCCCCTTGCTGGGCATCTGCTACGGTGCACAATACATGGCTTGGACTAATGGCGGCACCGTTGAGCCCGCAGGCTCTCGCGAATATGGCCGCGCCCATCTTACTTACGTTGATAACACCGACCCATTGTTTGAGGGCATCCACGCTAGCGCACAAGTCTGGATGAGTCATGGCGACACGATTACTTCAGTACCCGACAACTTCAGCATCATTGCTTCAACCGACAAAGTTAAATGCGCTGCTTATCGCGTGCGCGGCGAAAAAGTGTGGGGCGTGCAATTCCACCCCGAAGTGTTCCACTCTGAATGTGGCACCGACTTGCTTCGCAACTTCGTTGTTGGCATCTGCGGCGGTAAACAATCATGGAGCGCTGCATCGTTCATCGAATCAACTGTTGCTCAACTCAAGCAGCAACTCGGCAACGACAAGGTAGTGCTCGGCCTCAGCGGCGGTGTTGACTCATCTGTTGCTGCTGTGCTCCTTAACCGCGCTATTGGTAGCAACCTCACTTGCATTTTTGTTGATCATGGCCTATTGCGCAAAAACGAGTATGAAGACGTGCTCCGCGACTATCAAGGCCTTGGCTTGAACGTTATCGGCGTTGACGCTTCTGAAAAATTCTTTAGCGAACTTGCCGGCGTTACCGAGCCCGAGAAAAAGCGCAAAATCATTGGTAAAGGTTTCATCGACGTATTCGACGAAGAAGCTCACAAACTCACCGATGTGAAATGGCTCGGCCAAGGAACTATCTACCCCGACTGCATCGAATCTCTCTCTATCACAGGCACAACAATCAAAAGTCACCACAACGTTGGCGGCCTGCCTGAAAAAATGAACCTCAAGCTTTGCGAACCACTCCGTCTCCTCTTTAAAGACGAAGTACGCGCTGTTGGCCGCGAACTTGGCATGCCCGAACACCTCATCAAACGCCATCCATTCCCCGGCCCCGGTTTGGCTGTGCGCATCCTCGGCGACATCACTCGCGAAAAAGTGCGCATTCTCCAAGATGCTGACCAAATATTCATTCAAGGCCTACGCGATTGGGGCTTGTATGACCAAGTTTGGCAAGCCGGAGTTATACTCCTTCCCGTGCAAAGTGTTGGCGTGATGGGTGATGAACGTACATACGAGCGCGCTGTTGCTCTACGTGCCGTTACTTCTACTGATGCAATGACTGCCGACTGGGCTCACCTCCCTTACGACTTCTTGGCGAAAGTCTCTAACGACATCATCAACAAAGTTCGTGGTGTGAACCGTGTTTGCTACGACATCTCATCAAAACCACCGGCAACTATCGAGTGGGAATAATCCCCAACCCGAAACCCAATATAAGCGCTGCGTCTACCGTCAGCGCTTTTTTT
>CAZGAN010000143.1:0-4489 GCA_964523655.1 uncultured Bacteroides sp. | reverse complement strand
ACCACCGAATAAATCATTATCACAGCAAATGCAACGCTCGTTAAATATCGCCATATTGCCGCTAGACATAATCAGAGGTGATCGCGACGAAAACCTATATATTATCACACAACAAATGAATCAGCTCAGCCGCGACACCGATGTTGTTGTGCTGCCTGAGCTATTTTCAACGGGATTTATATCAGACCCGCTACTCATGCAGAAGCTTGCCGACAGCGCCAACCGCCAGTTGACACTCAACTTTTTGCGTGACCTGGCAAAGACACATAATATGGCGATTTGCGGCAGCTTGCTTTGGCAAGACGACGAAAACACGTATAAAAACCGCGGTTTTTTCATTGAGCCGTCGGGAGAAACGGCATACTACGACAAGCACCACCTGTTCAGGCTGAGCAAAGAGCCGAAAATATTGACACGCGGCACGGAGCCGAGCCCGATTGTGCGCTATCGCGGGTGGAATATCAGCATGGCGGTGTGCTACGATGTGCGTTTCCCGGTGTGGTTGCGCAATAACGGCAATAAATATGATTTGCTGATTGTGCCAGCGAACTGGCCGGTGGAGCGTGGGTATGACTGGAAACATCTGCTCATAGCTCGCGCAATAGAAAATCAAGCTTGTGTGGTTGGGGCAAATCGGTCAGGCGATGACGATTTTGGCACTTACACCGGCAATTCGTTTATCATTGACTATCGCGGCAGAGAAGTTGGCGCCACTGATGCCGACACGGGCATCATCACAGCCACACTCTCGCTCAACAAGATGGAAAAATATCGCACCGACTTTCCGGTATGGGCTGACGCCGATGCCTTCAGCGTGGAGCGATAAAAAAATAAATACGAACAAATAAACTAACATAAAAATACTAGAATCAATATGCAAATACGCAACCTCATTTTAGGCTTTGCCGCAGCCGCAGCATTGGGCATGTCGGCACAAACAACCGGTGCGCTTGATCAAGCCACACTCAACCGTTTGGCGCAATCATACAAACCCACAGCTGCCGAGCGCGCCATACACAATGCACTCAACACTGCCGATATCAACACTTTGGCTGCGAGCGCAGACGCACGCAATAGTTTGAACGACGAATTTGCATATCGCGTGCCGTCGAAAGGTATCACTAATCAAGAGCGCTCAGGCCGCTGCTGGCTGTTCACGGGCTTGAATGTGCTGCGCGCACAGGCTATACGCGAACATAATCTCAGTGAGCTAAAGCTCTCGCAAGCATACGACTTTTTCTATGACCAACTTGAGAAATCGAATATGTTTTTGCAAGTGGTGATTGATACTGCTAAAAAGCCGATGGACGACCGCACTGTTGATTGGCTGTTTCACAATCCGCTGAGCGATGGTGGACAGTTTACGGGTGTTTCAGATATCATCTCAAAATACGGCGTAGTTCCTGCTACAGTGATGCCTGAGACCTACTCATCAAACCACACTGCAACATTCTCGAAATTGCTTGGCTGGAAGCTGAAGGAATGGGGCTTGGAGTTGCGCGACATGGTGAAGAATGGCTCAAAAACAGCAGCATTGCAATCGCGCAAAGAAGAGATGCTCAATGATGTGTATAAGATTTTGGCAATGAACTTTGGTGTGCCTCCCACACAATTCACATATAAGGGCAAAGCATACACGCCAATGACATTCTACAACGAGTTGTTTGGAAATGACCTCAAAAACAACTATGTGATGTTTATGAATGACCCCACACGTCCATATTATAAGCTCTACGAGATTGACCTCGACCGTCACGCTTACGATGGCGAGAATTGGCGATATGTGAACGTGCCGATTGACGAAATAAAGAAAATGGCAATAGAGTCAATCAAAGATTCAACAGCAATGTATTTTAGCTGCGATGTGAACAAGTTCATGAATCGCGATAACGGCACACTCAATCTCGACAACTATGACTATGCTGCCATAATGGGTGTTGAGTTTAACATGACAAAGGCTCAACGCATTGCAACCGGAGCATCAGGCTCTACTCATGCCATGACTCTTGTGGGCGTTGACCTTGATAATGACGGAAATGCAACAAAATGGCTCATAGAAAATAGTTGGGGCAATAGCGCAAACGAGGGTCACCTCATTGCTACCGATAAGTGGATGGATGAGTATCTGTTTCGTCTTGTTGTTGAGCGCCGCTTTGTGCCGGAGAAGTTGCTCAACATACTCAACGAAAAGCCCACTGTGCTGCCTTGCTGGGACCCAATGTTCTAATATTTTTAGTTGGAACAACGCGTACCTTTAGCACGCAACATGTAGTTAGGTTTGACCCCGGAGATGCGCTCGTACCTCGCACTCTCCGGGGTTAACTACAAATTCGCGCCTCTTGGCACGGAGACTAGTTGCATCTGTTTGGTATTATGTTGTTAACTTATTCAGCTAATTGCGTAACTTTTATATCTGATGAATAGACATGATCTTCTCTAACATAAATAAATTGGAATAGAAATTACGTTCTCTATTTAGTTCATTTGGTAAGATTTTGATATGTACAACCGAATTTTCGACCAAACTTTCATACTTAAGCGAGCCCCAATCTCCAACCACTGATTTTTCTTCGTCAGTAGCATAAGCTGACGCACCGGTTGTCTGTATTTTACCAACATTCTTGTCATCAACTGACATCCAAGACAAGGAAGCTACATCACCAATTAATAGTGTAAATTCAGCGCCATCAGCAGGAATCGTAGCATACGCTTCGCGTTCATTAAAAGTAAGATTTATGCCTTCAGTTGTCACTTCTATCGGATAAAATTCACATCCAATTTCATCATCATCTCCACATGACCACAAGCACATGGTTAATGCTGAAATCAAAAAAGTTAATATCTTTTTCATGTCTCTAAAGTTTTAAGAAGTTATTAAAAAGTGAATGATTAAGTTTTATGCAAATTTAACACAAAAAAAACGGAAGTGATATAATTTATACTGTTAAATTTTCATAATTAGCATAAACTTTTATCTAACACTCAGTGCTTTATGTTAAATTTTCGCCGTGGTCTAATTTTTAACGTATTTTTACTTGTTTGGAGTTAGTTTTTTTTTATTTTTGCAAATTAAAAACATAACTCTTTTCTTAACCAATAATTCAAACTATTATGAAAAAGATACTAAGTGCCATAATGGCAATGGGATTGCTGGTGAGCTGCAGCGATAACGACAACAAAGTGCCGGAAGAGCCATTTAATCAGGTACCAATAGATGTATTAGAAGCTCAAGCGAGTGAAGATACGGTTGTTTTCACACGCAATGAAAGCGATATTAACGAGGCGTTGAATGAATTTTCAGGAGATTTGCTTGGAGTTGTGTCAACGAACTACAAATCAATCTACAGCAATAGCGAATCGGAGAATTTCAGCGTATCGCCTCTGGGAGTATTTTTGTGCATGGGACTTGTAGCGAATACGTCAGACGACAATAGTGCCAATGCTATAGCCAAAGTGTTTAAATACACGAATATTGACGAGATGAACAGTGTTTGCTCGAAGCTCATAAAGTATTTACCGAACAAGAATAATGGTGCTGAGATGGCGTTAGCAAACTCAGCATGGATTGCGAATCAAATTGCGGTGCCGACTGATTATGTCAGCAATATCAACAGCATTTTTAATGCTGAAGTATATAATGCTGATTTTTCAGATTCGAAAACGCTTGATTTGATTAACTCATGGTGTGCAATAAAGACAAACTACAAAATTGAACACTTTCTCAATAAATTAGACCCCTCAACAGTGGCAATGCTCATCAATGCGTTGTATTATGAGGGTCAATGGAATAGCAAGTTTAACAAAGACTTAACAACGAAAGAAGTGTTTAACGGCACACAAAAGTCGACAAAGGTTGACATGATGCACAAAGAAACCGGGTTAGACTATATTTACAATGACAAATGTTATGGTGTATCACTTCCGCTTGAGAATGCGAAGGTGGAAATGGCATTTTTGATGCCGAAAGATGACAATAATTTCGATTCGTTTGTGAACGGTTTTGATCACACTACGATTGAAAACTTGAGAAAGTTGGCTATGCCAATAAAGCTCTCGTTGCCTAAATTTGAAATAGAGCAAGAGGGATATTTGCAGGATGTGCTGGAATCGCTGGGCATGCCCATGCATGTGACACTTTCGAAATTGAGCACTTCAATTGGCTGCTATTTGATTATAAAACAAAACACTTATACCGGCATTGATGAAGAAGGAGCCACAGCTGCTGCCTCGACAGCCGCGAGTGCAATGATGGCTGATGTTGGCGGTGTGAGTGCAACTACGATAACGTTCAACCGTCCGTTTGTGTTCTTCATACGCAATGTTGAGACAGGCACGATACTGATGGCAGGACGCGTGTGCAACATTGAATAAAGGCAATTAATAAGTTAAACTAAAAAAAGAGCATCATCAGTGATTGACGATGCTCTTTTTTCGGTGACTCATACAGGATTCAAACCTGTAACCTTCTGATCCGTAGTCAGATGCTCTA
>CAZGAN010000142.1:0-4564 GCA_964523655.1 uncultured Bacteroides sp. | reverse complement strand
ATACCAGGTTTCCATGTCGGAGTTGGGGAGCTGGGTAGCGGCTTCGGTGGTGAAGGTTGTTTTTGCTGCAGCAACTTTTGTGCCGTTAAGCGCAACAAGTTCGTAAGTTGTGTTAGCTTCCAAACCTGTGATTGAAGCGCTGAGAGCAGTGCCGTTAGTGGTAGTTTCGAGGCTTGTCCAGCTTGTAGCACCTTGTTTGCGGTAAGCGAGTTTTGCGCTGCCTGCTTGCTCAGCGTTAACGATTGTGCCGTTAACAGTAGCTTTAGTAGCCCAAATGTTGTTGTCTTCGTAAGAAACGGTGACAGGAGCTTCTGAACGAGAGATTGTTACTATGTCAGTTTTCTTGTCGCCTGAAGCGAGATAGAGCGAAACAGTTTCAGCTTCGTCGCTCACTTTGATTGTAACATCATAAACACCGTCAACGGGGTCGCTGATGCTGTTGATTGTTGCCTCGCTGTATGTTGCAAGACGGTTCAACATCATAACCTTGAGGTCATCAATATTGCCGTTGTATTTCACTTTGAGAGTGAGCTCGTCAGAGCCATACACAAGAGCATCGTTGCCTTCGAGCGACAAGTTCAAATCTTCGCGTGACACTTCAAAAGCGAAAGCATCGCTAACTTTGTTGTAGCGGTCGCGAACTTGCACGGTGAACACTGCATTAGCTGTGTTGGGGAGCACTTTTGTGAAGTCAACAACAGCCATCTTGTCAGGATTTTGCCACAAACCGAGAGCTGTAAGTCCCAAGTTTTTGAGAGTAGCAAGATCGCTTGAGCTGGGGCTTGCCAAGTTCACTTCTGCGGGCCAACCGGCTTTGATGAGGTCATCACTTTGAGTGGTGAGGGTCACAGCAGCAATTGAGCCGCGAGCTATGATGTTTAGTTTTGGAGTAGCATCGGGAGTGGTGCCTTCAACGTAGCTGAATTTTTGGCCGTTCACCACGCCGTCGCCGGTGATGGTGGGAGCCGGAGCATTCATCACGTCGTCGCTGAGGTCAATCACCACGTCTTCTTGCACGAGAGTGTCGTCGTATTTCACAACGAGCTCAGCGCTACCTGCTCCTGCGCCTTCGTTCATGTCGACGGTGAGTTTGTAGTGGTGTTGTGCTTCAGCAGTAAATTCAGCAACATAAAGCTTAGCAGTTTTGCCGTTAGGTTTAGTAATTTCTACGTTTACGGTTACAGTGCCGGGACGCAAGTAGCAGGGGCGAGTTTCGCCTTTAGCCATGTACTGATATTCGCCACCCGTAGAGTGCAATTCTGCTGACCAATCGGTCATGTACCCCTTAAATGCATCAGAGTATTCAACTGATACCATTGTGTTTACCAACGAAGCAGTGAGACTAACGTCTGTGGTTTCGTCTTCGCGCACTGTCACATTTTGGCTTCCATAGTAAGCGGGTTTTTCAAAGCCTTCATCTTCTACTGAGCCGTAGAGAGCTTCAACGAGATAATTTCCCACTGCAAATGTGTTGTCGGTCGGAAATAGACTGATTGAGTTCCATGAGCTTACTGACTTGCCGTCTTCCGAACTGATTTTCAATGTCAAGCTATCAACAGTGATATCATTCCATTCGGCACGTGCAGCTGCTTTTGCTGAGCTTTTGACTTGAGTGTCGAGCTCAATGTGGGGCGCTATTTTTCCTACAGCAGACCCACTGTTGACGCCAATATCATCATGGCAAGCAGTGGTGCCTAGCGCTGCAGCAATACATATTGCCCACGCATAACATTTCTGTTTCTTCATGCGTTAATAGGTTTTTTATTTAAATGTTTATTTAGTATTCGTCTAATGTCGAGAACAGTTGATTAGTTCATCTTTTATTTGACTGTGTTTCTTTAGAATAGTTTATTCTAAAACACGGCAAATGTACGAATTTTTAGGCGATTACACAAATTACGCGGAAAAATTGACCAATTGAGTGGCACTTTTGGCAAATCGTGTTTTGCGGCCATTGTACGCGCTTTGCAAATTTGAATATAACCCGAAATTTTTGTAACTTTGCACCCGCAAACATCTTGTATAACATAACCGCGATGAAAATACTTGTTACTGGCTCTGCCGGCCAACTTGGCACCGAACTTCATGACGTGCTCGAATCTCGTTGCCCCGGCGTGACCGAATATGTCGACATCAACGAACTTAATCTTTGCGATGGCGACGCTGTCGAAAAATTTGTTATCGACGGTGGCTTTACTCACATCATTAACTGCGCCGCTTACACTGCTGTTGACCGCGCCGAAGAAGAAACCGGCGAGTGCACCGCTGTAAACGTTGACGCTGTGCGCCACCTCGCTCACGCTGCCTCTGAAATAGGAACTAAGTTGCTCCACATATCTACTGACTACGTGTTCGATGGCACCGCCCATCGTCCGTACGTTGAAAGCGATAAACCCGCTCCTTCGTCTCACTACGGCGTCACAAAACGTCGCAGCGAAACCGATCTCGTTGGCTTGCTCCCCGATGCAATCATTGTGCGCACCGGCTGGCTATACTCGCCTCACGGTCACAACTTTGTGAAAACTATTCTCGCTAAAGCTGCCGAGACCAACAAGTTGCGCGTGGTTGCCGACCAAATCGGCACTCCTACCTATGCTCGCGACCTCGCCGAAATGATTGCCACCATGGTGTTAGCACCGCAATGGCTGTCAGGCACATACCACTTCTCGAGTGAAGGCGTAGCTTCATGGTATGACTTCGCTGTTGCCATCCTCGAAATTGCCGGCATCAACAACGTCACCGTTAAGCCTATTTTGAGCGCTGACTACCCAACTGCTGCAACACGCCCGTACTACTCTGTGCTCGACAAATCAAAAATCAAAGCTACATACAACATCACTCTCCCGCACTGGCGTGAGTCACTCAAAGCTTGCTTGAAACGCATGCTCTAATTTAACCTAAAGTACTTAACTTATTCACCGATATATGGCTACTACAACCGAAGAGATTAAACGCCGTCGCACTTTCGCGATTATTTCACACCCCGATGCCGGTAAAACAACACTCACCGAAAAACTTTTGCTTTTTGGTGGCGCTATTCACGTTGCCGGTGCTGTGAAATCAAACAAAATCAAAAAAACTGCTACCAGTGACTGGATGGAAATCGAAAAACAACGTGGCATCTCGGTAGCTACTTCGGTTATGGGTTTTGAGTACAACGGTTACAAAATCAATATCCTCGACACTCCCGGTCACCAAGACTTCGCCGAAGATACTTACCGCACTCTCACCGCCGTTGACTCCGTTATCATCGTGGTCGACGTGGCTAAGGGTGTGGAAATGCAAACTCGTAAACTCATGGAAGTGTGCCGCATGCGCAACACTCCGGTTATCATATTTGTCAACAAACTCGACCGCGAAGGCCGTGACCCGTTCGACATTCTCGACGAGCTTGAGCAAGAGCTCAAAATCAGCGTGCGCCCTCTCAGCTGGCCAATCAACATCGGTGCCAAATTTAAAGGCGTTTACAACATATACGAACAAACGCTCGACCTTTTCACTCCAAACAAACAACGCGTGAGCGAACGTGTGGAGATTGAAAACGTGCTCGACCCTCGCGTTGACCAAGCCGTTGGCGAAGACGATGCCGCTAAACTGCGCGAAGACCTCGACCTCATTGAAGGTGTATATCCCGAATTCGATAAAGAAACTTATCTCTCTGGTCGCGTGGCTCCCGTGTTCTTCGGCTCAGCTCTCAACACTTTCGGTGTGAAAGAGTTGCTCGACTGCTTCGTTGAAATCGCACCATCACCGCGCCCCGTTGTTACCGACGAGCGCGTTGTGAACCCCGAAGACCCCGGCTTCAGCGGTTTCGTATTTAAGATTCACGCAAACATGGACCCCAACCACCGCAGTTGCATAGCCTTCTTGAAAATCTGCTCCGGCAAATTTGAGAGAAACGCCGTGTACAAACACATGCGCACAGGCAAACAACTCAAATTTTCTGCCCCAACAGCTTTCATGGCGCAAAAGAAAAGCGTGGTTGATGAAGCTTATCCCGGCGACATTGTAGGTCTTCCCGACACCGGTAACTTCAAAATCGGCGACACCGTGACCGATGGCGAAATACTCCACTTCAAAGGCCTGCCTTCGTTCTCGCCCGAAATGTTCAAATACATCGAAAATACCGACCCCATGAAAACAAAACAGCTCGAAAAAGGCATACAACAACTCATGGACGAAGGCGTTGCTCAGCTGTTTATTAACCAATTCAACGGTCGCAAAATCATTGGTACCGTCGGACAACTTCAATTTGAAGTAATACAATACCGTCTACTCCACGAGTACGGCGCTCAATGCCGTTGGGAGCCCATTTCGCTCTACAAAGCTTGCTGGATAGAAAGCGACGATGCCGCTGCCCTCGAAGCATTCAAAAAACGCAAACACCAATTCATGGCAATTGACCGCGAAGGTCGCGACGTATTCCTTGCCGACTCAAACTACGTCCTCCAAATGGCGCAGTCCGACTTCCCCAAAATCCGCTTCCACTTCACCAGCGAATTCTAACGCAAGCAAGTAAAAAGTAAAGAGTAATCCCTTGAGCGTCAGCCTTGTAGGGGCGCAA
>CAZGAN010000141.1:0-4723 GCA_964523655.1 uncultured Bacteroides sp. | reverse complement strand
ACTAGCTAGAATGTGGCTGAAAATGCCAATCCTTTATAGCTTGGTGTGAGTGAAAAATTCTTGCTAACTTGACGCGCTTCATTGCCGGCAAACAAACCAACAAACTCATTCACCGGGTCAACAATAAAAGCCACAACGTGGCCCATAGCACGAGACCCAAATAGCGAGTATCCGTGACGCACAATGTGCCTTTTCACGCAATAAAAACCTTCACCTATGGCACTACCCACAAGTGGCGTTACAAACAAATCTTGTATCGACGGCCGCTCCATGCATGCTTCAATGCCAAACTCCCAACCTATAGTAGAGATGCAGGTGCAGTAGAGCAGTGATTGCCACATATTGAATCCGCAGCTCCTCGCACTCATAAAGTACACTGACCCTGCGTATGGATGCAGCAAGTAATTGAAATAAAACTTATCATGATCCCATTCAGGCCCGCGCTTAAACACGTTCTTAAACCAGCGCTTTGCTACCGGCTCATTTCGTATTTCTGCACGGTTCCACGATGTCGCATCTTCCGGAAGACATTCCAGCACTAGAAGTGTGCCAGCGTATGCGCCACACAGTGTTGCCGTGTTAATCCACATCCTGTGCCAATCCGGCGATTGTCCTGTCACAGAGTATGGAAGTGTATATATTGATTGCCTTGTGCTTGTGGTGTTGATATTTTCTTCTTGGGCACATTCTGTCATTATAGTGTCAACATCCACTCCTTCTAAAAAAGGCTTGTCACTTGCCAGACAGACCGAGTGCCCGGCAAGGACAAAACCTACACTAATAATGATATATACCCATTTTAGGTTGCCAATCATATTACATGGATTTTGTATAACCAATACCCCTTAAATGCATGTTTTTTGTCAATTGTTCAATCTAGTGTGCACAATGATGCATTAGAACGTGGTGAAATACAACTTTTTGGCGTAAGATTGCGATTTTATCGTAATAAAATTGTAACTTTGCGGTCGAATACTATTTGCGAATGGATTGACTATTTGACAGATACTATTATTGGCGTGAAACATTTATTTTGATATTACTCATAAATCCCAAAATTTGTATGAACCTAACTAACCTTTCTCAAGAATTTAAGGGTAACATTTGGAAACGCGAAATCAATGTTCGTGATTTTATCCAAAACAACTACACTCCATACGATGGAGATGACAAATTTCTTGTGTCATCAACTGAGAGGACTCGTAAAATCTGGAATAAACTTACCGAACTCTTTGTTGTTGAGCGCGAGAAAGGCGTAGTTGATGCTGAGACTAAATTGCCTCAAAGCATCGACACCTATGGTCCCGGTTACATCGACAAAGACAACGAAGTTATTGTTGGTTTGCAAACCGATGCTCCCCTCAAACGCGGCATATTCCCCAAGGGCGGTATCCGCATGGTTGAAAATGCGTTGAAAGCTTATGGCTATCAACTTGATCCCGTAACAAAAGAAATTTTCACTAAATATCGCAAGACTCACAACGAAGGCGTATTCTCAGCTTACACTGAGGAGATTCTCGCTGCTCGTCACTCTCACATCATCACCGGTTTGCCCGATGCTTACGGCCGTGGTCGCATAATTGGCGACTATCGTCGTGTTGCTTTGTATGGTACCGCTAACCTTATTGCCGAGAAGAAACGTTTCTTCAAACGTCTCGACATACAAGAAATCACTGATGAAGTGGTGCAACAACGCGAGGAAATCACAGAGCAAATCCGCGCTCTCAAGAGCTTCGAAAAAATGTGTGCCGGTTATGGTTTCGATGTAACTGTGCCCGCAAAAGACGCTCGTGAAGCCGTGCAGTTCGTTTATCTTGCATATCTCGCTGCAGTGAAAGACCAAGATGGCGCTGCAATGTCAATCGGTCGTGTGTCAACCTTCCTCGATATCTACATTGATAAAGACTTGCGCGAAGGCAAACTCACCGAAGAAGAAGCTCAAGAGCTTGTTGACCAAATGATTATCAAACTCCGCATTGTTCGTTTCTTGCGCACTCCAGAGTACAACGACTTGTTCTCTGGTGACCCTGTTTGGGTAACTGAATCACTTGGCGGTCAAGGTATTGATGGTCGTTCACTCGTCACAAAAACATCATATCGTTTCCTCCACACTCTCTACAACCTCGGCCCGGCTCCCGAACCCAACTTGACTGTGCTTTGGTTTAAGAATGCCCCCGAAAACTGGAAACGTTTTTGCGCAAAAGTTTCAATCGACACATCAGCTATACAGTACGAAAACGATGACCTCATGCGTGCCGACTACGGCGACGACTACGGCATTGCTTGCTGCGTATCGCCCATGAAGATTGGTAAACAAATGCAATTCTTCGGCGCACGTGCTAACCTCGCTAAATGTATGCTTTACGCTATCAATGGTGGTCGCGACGAGCGCAGCGGTGAGCAAATCGCTCCCAAGTTTGAACCCATCAGCGGTGAATATCTCACCCTCGACGAGTTCATGCCCAAGTTTGAACAAATGATGCGTTGGTTGGCTAAAGTATATGTAAATGCATTGAAGATTATTCACTACATGCACGATAAATATGCTTACGAAGCATACGAAATGGCTCTCCACGATGGCGATGTTGAGCGCATCCGCGCTACAGGTATTGCCGGCCTTTCAATTGTTGCCGACTCTATTGCCGCTATCCGCGACACCAAAGTGCGCATCATCCGCGACGAGCGCGGCCTCGCTGTAGACTTCGAGCGCGAAGGCGAATATGTGCCCTATGGTAACAACCACGAAAGCACCGATAGCATCGCTGTTGACATCACAGAGCGTTTCATGGAGTACCTCCGTCAACACCAAACATACCGCAACGCTGTGCCCACTCAGTCAATTTTGACAATCACTTCAAACGTGGTTTACGGTAAAAACACCGGTTCTACACCCGATGGCCGTCCTGCCGGAGCACCCTTCGCTCCCGGTGCAAACCCAATGAACGGTCGCGACTGCAAAGGCGCTGTCGCTGCTCTCTCATCAGTGGCAAAACTTCCGTTCCAACACGCTCACGACGGCATCTCATACACATTCGCAATCTCGCCCGCAACACTCGGCAAAGAACGCGAAACACGCATCAACAACCTTGTTGGCTTGCTCAACGGCTATTTCACTCCCGATGGCGGTCAACACCTCAATGTCAACGTGTTTGACAAAGAACTCTTGGAAGATGCAATGGAGCACCCCGAAAAATATCCGCAGCTCACAATTCGTGTATCAGGTTATGCTGTAAACTTCACCAAGTTGACACGCGAGCAACAACTCGACGTAATCTCACGCACAATAAACCATTCACTTTAATATAATATATGCACCTCTTGTGGCAATTTTTTGCATGCCGCAAGAGGTGCTTTTATTTTTAATACTATGATTGGAAATATTCATTCACTAGAGAGCTTTGGCACCGTAGATGGCCCCGGCATACGTTTTGTCACGTTTATGCAAGGATGCCCGTTGCGTTGCCAATTTTGTCATAATCCCGACACGTGGAATCCCGCAGGCGAGTGCCAATACCGTATGACGCCGCAACAACTGTTTGCCGAGACAGTGCGCTATCGCAGCTTCATTGAAAGCGGCGGAGTGACTGTGACCGGTGGCGAGCCGCTCATGCAAGCCGAGTTCGTGCGCGAGTATTTCGCTTTGTGTCAGGCCGACGGCATACATACTGCCCTCGACACTTCGGGCATATTCGTATCAGATGCTGCACTGAGTGTGCTTGACCACACTGACCTTGTGCTGCTCGACATCAAAACACTCAATAAAGAGTTACACAAACGGCTCACCGGACTCAATGGCGATAATCCACTGCAATTTCTCGATGAGCTGCAAAAACGCGGCATAAAAACATGGATCAGACACGTTGTAGTGCCCGGTCTTACCGACGATGACGAGTGGCTCGATGCACTCGGCAAATACGTCAGCAAATACTCTGTTGTAGAAAAAGTAGAACTCTTGCCCTATCACACCATGGGAACATTCAAATATGAAAAACTAGGCATAGCCTATCCCCTGGCAGGCGTCGAACCACTGTCGCCCGAACGCTTAGCCAACGCCCAATCAATCATAGCCAAACGAGTAGGCAAAAAGTAAGAAGTAAAAAGTAAGTCCCTGGGCGTTAGTCATGTATGGGCGCAAATTCATTGCGCCCGCACCCGGATGGTCCACACACTTGCCCACATCGCCGCACGGCTCACACGCCCACCCATCGCACCACAATCGCTATTATTTCGCTCGAAGATCGTACACTTTAGATAGCCCCACAGTGCCGATGGGCGCGCGCAAGCAGGCGCACATTCGGCTCTGTGGGGTACTCGTGAAGCGTGATAGTCACTTTCGGAGAAAGTGCTCGTGCATCCACCGCCCTCCTATTACTCCTATAGCTCCTATAGCAGCGTCAGACACATCATCGCAGCGCAGAGCGTCAGCCTCTGTAGGGGCGTCAATTTATCGCGCCCCATCACGCACGGCACTTCGGAGATGTGCCGCCTATGTTGCGACCACTTCTTACTCCTTACTTCTTACTTCCTCATTGCTATTTCCCGTGCCAAGAGGCACGAATTTGTAGGTAATGCCGGGCAGAGAGCGAGGCACGAGCGGTCTGCCCGGACAGCTCCCCCACGCTCATGTCTGCCGAAGGTAGACATTTGTGATAGCGCCATTCTCTTAAAGTGGCATAACCCGCCTATCATCGAGCATATACTATGAACTAGTCTTTCTTTGGAC
>CAZGAN010000140.1:0-4766 GCA_964523655.1 uncultured Bacteroides sp. | reverse complement strand
ACAAGGCTGTTGAACCCACATTGGCACTCTGCCCCAACTGCGGTGCATGGCACGTATACCACACAGTATGCGGCGAATGCGGTTACTATCGTGGCCGTCAGGCTATCGTAAAAGACGCAGCCCTCTAAATTGAGCTCAGGGTGCAAAGCCCTTGTATGCCATAACGAAGAAGCACAGCGACCTATAAGCCTTAGGGGCTTATAGGCTTTGCGTGTTTTATGTGTTATGAGCAAAAGCACAAGAGCAGCGGCGACGAACTCCAAAGAGAAGAAGTCGGCGCAAAAAAGCCCCGCAAAAATCAACCTATTTAACACTTCATTGTCACAAAATACAATGCTAAACGCTCGCATATCAGGCCTAGCCTCATACGTTCCCGATGACATACTCGACAACGAGATGCTCTCACAAATGGTCGACACAAACGACGAATGGATTACAACACGTGTAGGTATCAAAGAACGTCGTATTCTTAAGAAAGAGAATACCGGTTCGTCATACATGGGTATAATCGCAGTTCAACGTCTCATCGAATCAACCGGCATCAACCCCGATGAAATTGATTTATTGATATGCGCTACCTCAAATCCAGACTACCGCTTCCCGTCAACAGGCTCAGTTATCGCTCATGGCGTTAACTTGAAAAATGCCTATGCATACGACATTCAAGCTGCATGTGCCGGATTTATCGTAGCCTTGCAAGATGCAACCGGTTACATTCGCTCAGGCATCTACAAAAACGTTGTGGTAGTATGCACAGAGAAGATGTCGTCGATGGTAAATTATAATGACCGTCAAACATGTCCGTTGTTTGGCGATGGAGCAGCAGCAGTGCTCGTGCAACCCACCGAAGAAGAAGGCATGGGTGTGCGTGATGCTGTGCTACACGTTGACGGTTCAGGACTCGAATACTTGGTGATGCCCGGTGGTGGCTCAGTGCACCCCACAACCCAAGAAACACTCGACAAAGGCATGCACTTCCTCTTCCAGGACGGTCGCCACGTGTACAAACACGCAGTAACCGACATGCTCACATCAACCCAAGATGTAATGGCTCGCAACAACCTCAGTGTTGACGACATCACATACCTCATCCCTCACCAAGCAAACCTTCGCATCATCGAAGCAGTAGCACAAAAGGCAGGTGTGCCCATGGAAAAAGTGTTGGTAAACATACAACACCGTGGTAACACATCAGCAGCAACAATACCCTTGTGCTTGGATGAGTACAAACACATCCTCAAAAAAGGTGATAAACTCATTCTCACCGCATTTGGTGCAGGATTCACCTGGGGTGCAATGTACCTCGTTTGGGATCTCTAATTTGAATTCTCAAAAAATTTTTTACGAAAATAGCATCTTTTCGGGTGCTATTTTTGTTTATATATACATATACGCATTTTAAACATGGCAAATAATCATAAATCGGGATTTGTGAACATAGTAGGCAACCCAAATGTTGGCAAATCTACGCTCATGAATGATCTAGTGGGTGAGCGCGTGAGCATAATCACGTCGAAGGCACAGACCACGCGCCATCGCATCATGGGCATTGTGAACACTCCGGAATATCAGATTGTGTTTTCAGACACTCCCGGTGTGTTGTCACCAAAATATAAGTTGCAAGAAAGCATGCTTGGCTTTAGCCAGGAGGCGCTGACCGATGCCGATATACTTCTCTATGTTACCGACGTGGTTGAAGACCCTACAAAAAATGCTGATTTTCTGGCAAGGGTGGCACGTGAGAAAGTGCCTGTGCTTCTTGTTATCAACAAGATTGACTTGCTGAAAAATCAAGCCGACCTTGAGAAAGTGTTCGACCGTTGGAGCACATTGCTGCCCAATGCCGAGATATTTCCCACATCGGCAAAAGAGCATTTCAATGTGACTAACCTCATGGCACGTATTGTTGCGCTGCTGCCCGAGCACGCGCCCTATTTTGGCAAGGATGCGCTCACCGATAAGCCGGCACGTTTCTTTGTGACCGAAATTATACGTGAGAAAATATTGCTCAATTACGATAAAGAAGTGCCTTACTCAACAGAAGTTATAGTTGAGAAATTTGATGAAAAAGACAACTCAATACACATCATGGCAGTAGTGTATGTGGAGCGCGATTCGCAAAAAGGCATCATCATAGGCAAGGGCGGCGCAATGCTCAAGAAAGTTGGCGTTGAAGCACGCAAAGACATTGAAACATTCTTTGGCAAACGTGTGTTCCTCGAAGTTTTTGTGAAAGTTGAGCCCAATTGGCGCAACCGCGAGAACAAACTTCGCCAATTCGGATACATGGAGTAAGCGCCAAAAGCGCGTGAATCAGCCATATTAGTAGAGCTTTGAGCCGTGGTAATTTGGCAGTTAGAGTAAAAATGAGTAAATTTGCAGTCGCAAAACAATATCAACACATAAAATTAACACTCACAACACATGGGACAACTAGTAGCAATTGTGGGCAGACCAAACGTTGGTAAGTCAACACTTTTTAACCGCTTGACACAAAGTCGCACGGCTATTGTTGACGAGACAGCCGGTACAACACGCGACCGTCAGTACGGCAAAGTTGACTGGAACGGCAAGGAATTTTCAATTGTCGACACCGGCGGCTGGGTGGTTAACAGCGATGATATTTTTGAAGGCGAAATCAACAAACAAGTAGAATTGGCTATCGAACAAGCTGATGAAATTTTGTTTGTGGTTGACGCTATGAATGGCATAACAAACCTTGATGACCACGTGGCAGAGATTTTGCGTAAGTCACGCAAGCCCGTCCTGTTGGTGGCAAATAAGGTTGACTCAAACGATTGGCTTTATAATGTGCCTGAATTTTATGGCTTAGGCTTGGGCGATCCGTATCCGGTATCGGCAGTAAGCGGCTATGGCACAGGCGATCTTCTTGACGATGTGGTGAAAAAATTGCCTCTTGTTGACGAAGATGCCGAAGAAGCACTCGAAGATATCCCCAAATTCACAATTGTTGGACGTCCGAATGCAGGTAAATCGAGCATCATCAATGCGTTTATCGGCGAAGAGCGACACATAGTGACCGATATTGCCGGCACAACACGCGACTCAATTTACACACGCTACAATAAATATGGCTTTGACTTTTATCTTGTAGATACCGCCGGTATACGCAAGAAAAACAAAGTGAGCGAAGACATTGAGTACTATTCAGTGATTCGCTCGATACGCGCAATCGAAGCCAGCGATGTTTGTGTGCTGATGATTGACGCAACACGCGGCATTGAGGCACAAGACGTTAACATATTCTCGCTCATACAGCGAAACAAGAAAGGCTTGGTGGTGGTTGTTAACAAGTGGGACCTTGTTGAAGACAAGAGCAACACAGCAATCAAACACTACGAGGCTGCTATACGCGAGCGTTTTGCACCGTTCACCGACTTCCCCATCATTTTCACCTCAGCGCTCACCAAGCAACGCATATACAAAGTGCTTGAGACTGCGGTTGAAGTGTATCAGAATCGACGTCGCACAGTGCCCACCTCGCAACTCAACACCTTTATGCAAGAGGTTATTGCGGCATATCCGCCACCATCAAATAAAGGTAAATTTATCAAGATTAAATATGTGACAATGCTCAAGGGCTCACCTGTGCCCACCTTCATTTTCTTCTGCAACTTGCCGCAGTGGGTTAAAGAGCCGTATCGCCGCTACTTGGAAAACAAGATACGCGAGCAATATGAGTTTACGGGCACTCCGGTCAACATATTTATGCGCGAGAAATAATTTAGACACTCTATATAATCATCCTCTTATATATCATTCTCGATTCATTTTCATGATCTGCAATAACGCCGTGTGGTGTGATTGCAGATTTTTTTGTAGAGGATTGTTCTAAAATTGTAACAATTTTAAGTAAAAAATCACTTTTTGTGCATTTTTGTTAGTTTTTGTTTTGTTTTTTGAAAAAATGTTGTACTTTTGCGCATAATAGTTTTTGAAGCTCATACATTGTGCATAAATCAATAGCGTTTCCTGTTAGGAAAAAAGAGACATAACTTAGGTTGCAAACTAACTTCTTACACTAAACACTTAAGTATCAAGAGCCCTTCTAAACTATCACTTGACTTACATTAACTTACTTGTCTAATTTTTACATAATCATAATCATATTTACTTCATTATGAAAAAACTTTTCTTATCTTTGATCGCATTGCTCACAATGGTGACAGTGTCCGCACAGGTGCAGACCGTGACCGGCGTGGTGTTCGGTGCCGATGATGGCGAACCGTTGGCGGGTGTCAGCGTTCAGCCTGCAAGCGGAGGTAACGGAGTTGCGACCGACGTTGACGGTCGTTTCACAATTCAAGTGCCTCAGACAGTAAAGCAGCTACAATTTAGCTATGTAGGTATGGTGACAAAAACTGTGTCAATCACAGGCAAACCCCTACGCGTTGCTCTTGAAACTGCCGACAATTCACTCAATGAGGTCATGGTTGTTGCTTTTGGTACGGCAAAGAAATCTGCCTATACCGGTTCTGCAAAAGTTGTTGCCTCAGATGAGCTGGAGAAATCACAGGTAACCAGTGTGACCGATGCTCTTGCCGGAGCAGTGCCCGGTGTGCAATTGGTAAGCTCAAACGGAGCTCCGGGTTCAACCGCTACCATCCGTATTCGTGGTTTCGGTTCAATCAATGCATCAAACAGCCCGCTTATTGTTGTTGACGGTGCTCCATATAGCGGAGACTTGGCAAACATCAACCCTGCCGACGTTGAGTCAATGACAGTGTTGAAAGATGCTGCATCAA
>CAZGAN010000139.1:0-4881 GCA_964523655.1 uncultured Bacteroides sp. | reverse complement strand
ACGGTGGCGACTCAATGGATCGTTTCAAAGTGCGTATGCTCGAAATGGAACAATCAGCTCGCATCATCGAACAACTCATTGACAATATACCCGACGGCGAATATTGCGTGAAGGTGCCCAAAATGCTTAAATTGCCTAAAGGTTCATGGTTTGAACTCGTTGAAGGTTGCCGTGGCACCTTTGGTATTTACCTCGAGAGCGACGGCACCAGCACAAAGCCTTATCGCTTGAAGATTGTGCCCCCGTGCTTGCCGTTGGCAACTGCTGTTGACCACATGACACGAGGTAGCAAAATCGCAGACCTAATTACTATCGGTGGCTCGCTCGACTACATCGTGCCCGATATTGACCGATAAATACAAACCAGAAGTAGAATAACAGTAATCTAAAACGATATGCAAGATTTATCAGTCATTACTAATTGGATTCACCAATTCCTGCTCACCACTTGTGGTTTGCCGGGTTGGGCGACAACCACAATTGAATGTGTGCTTATCGGTGTTGTGCTATTGTTGGCATACGCACTCTTGGCACTATTCTATATTCTTTACGAACGTAAAATTTGCGCTTGGTTCCAATGCCGTCTTGGCCCGAACAGAGTAGGCCCCTGGGGCTTGTGCCAAAGCTTCGCAGATATGTTCAAAATTCTTATAAAAGAGCTTATCCATCTAAAAGGTATAGACCGTTTCCTATTCGGCTTGGCTCCTTATTTGGTGATTATTGCTTCAATGCTCACTTTCTCAGTGTTGCCTTGGGGTAAAGGATTTCAAGTTGTTGATTTCAACATTGGTGTTTTCTTCATCTTGGCAGTATCATCAATCGGTGTGCTTGGTATCTTGTTGGCAGGATGGTCGTCAAACAACAAATTCACCTTGATCGGTGCATTGCGCTCAGGTGCGCAAATGGTTAGCTATGAGTTGTCAATCGGCTTGTCAGTGTTGACCATGGTATGTTTTGCGGGCACAATGTCTGTAACTGAAATAGTAAATGGCCAAGAGCATCTTTGGTATATATTTTCAGGTCACATCCCTGCTATAATCGCCTTTGTAATCTATTTGATTGCTGGTACAGCAGAAACAAACCGTGGCCCGTTTGACCTTCCGGAAGCAGAAAGTGAGTTGACCGCAGGTTACCACACTGAGTACTCTGGTATTCACTTCGGCTTCTTCTATTTGGCTGAATACCTCAACTTGTTTGTTGTATCCGGCGTAGCTTCAATGTTGTTCCTCGGCGGTTGGATGCCGTTCCACGTTCCCGGATGGGAAGGCTTCAACCACATCATGGACTATATTCCCTCAATTGTATGGTTCCTAGGCAAATCATTCTTCATCAGCTTTATCATTATTTGGTTTAAATGGACATTCCCCCGTCTGCGTATTGACCAACTCTTGAAGCTTGAGTGGAAATATTTGCTCCCCATCAACTTGTTCAATCTTGTGTTGATGGTATTGGTGATCGTATTCAACTTGCAACTCTAATACCCGGCGAAAGCCAATTCTCTCTAGTAAAACATTAAAAATCATATCACCTAAAGACTTCATTGAAATGAGCGAAAAAAACGGAAAAATATCGCAAGTCATAGGACCGGTTGTTGACGTCGCCTTTGAGGGCGAGGGCAACACAATTCCGCCCATCTACAATGCCTTGAAGGTAGAGCGCGGCGATGGTTCTGCGCTGATACTCGAAGTTGAGCAGCACATTGGCGAAGACACCGTGCGCTGTGTGGCAATGGAAAGTACCGATGGCCTACAACGAGGCATGACAGTACAAGATCTGGGACGCCCAATCGCGGTGCCCACAGGAGACCAAATCAAGGGACGATTGCTCAATGTGATCGGCAATGCAATAGATAATTTGCCTGAGCTTGAGCGCGAAAATTTACGTCCCATTCACCAGCCCGCTCCGGAGTTTGAAGATTTAACCATCGGCACGGAAATACTTTCGACCGGTATCAAGGTTATCGACTTGCTCGAGCCTTATTCTAAAGGCGGTAAAATCGGCTTGTTCGGTGGCGCCGGCGTTGGAAAAACCGTGCTCATCATGGAGCTTATCAATAACATTGCTAAGGGTCACGATGGATTCTCAGTGTTCACCGGCGTAGGTGAACGCACACGTGAGGGTAATGACCTGCTCCGCGAGATGATTGGTAGCGGTGTTATGAAATATGGTGAGAAATTTAAAGATGGCATGGAACGCGGCGAGTGGAATCTTGCCGATGTTGATGTCAACGAGTTGCAAAATTCACAAGCAACACTCGTGTTCGGTCAGATGAACGAGCCGCCAGGTGCACGTTTGCGCGTGGCACTTGCCGGTTTGACTGTTGCCGAGCAATTCCGTGATCAGGGTGCCGGCGGTAAAGATGTGCTACTCTTTGTCGACAACATCTTCCGTTTCACCCAAGCCGGTTCGGAGGTATCAGCATTGTTGGGCCGTATGCCGTCAGCAGTAGGTTACCAACCAACACTAGCCTCTGAAATGGGTACGTTGCAAGAACGCATCACCTCAACAAAGAATGGTTCAATCACATCTGTGCAAGCAATTTATGTGCCTGCCGATGACTTGACCGACCCGGCTCCCGCAACAACATTCAGCTTCTTGGATGCTACCACGGTGTTGTCGCGTAAAATTGCCGAGCTCGGTATATATCCCGCAGTTGACCCCTTGGAGTCAACTTCACGTATCCTCGACCCCAACATCATTGGCGAAGAGCACTATAACGTCGCTCAAGCTGTTAAGCAATTGTTGCAGAAATACAACGAGTTGCAAGACATCATCGCCATACTTGGTGTTGACGAACTCTCTGACGATGATAAACTTGTTGTGGCACGCGCTCGTCGTGCACAGCGCTTCCTCTCGCAACCGTTCCACGTTGCAGAGCAATTCACCGGCCTTCCGGGCGTAATGGTGCCGTTGTCAGAAACAATTCGCGGCTTCAAGATGATTCTTGCCGGCGAAGTTGATGAGCTTCCCGAACAAGCATTCCTCAACGTCGGCACCATCGACGAAGCAATAGAAAAAGGTAAGAAACTACTTGCTGAAGTAAAATAACGTTACACACATAAATCAATGACACTTAAGATAATCTCGTCAACCGAAGTGGTTTATGAAGGCGATGTGCAAATGGTCAGCCTTCCAGGCGTAAAGGGCCGTTTCACGGTGCTCAATAACCACGCCTCGCTGGTGTCGTCGTTGTCAAAAGGCTCGATAGTCTATCGAGGCACAGACGGCGCAGAGGGCGAGTATGGTGTTAACGGAGGCATAGCCGATGTTGACCGCAATGTAGTGTCGGTGTGTATATATTAACAAAGTCAGCTTTTATACGTGAAAATTATGAAACCAATTGTGAAATATTTGCTCTTTGCAATAATGCTGATAGCTACTCCGCTATTTGCTGCAGCTGCAGAGCAAAGCGAAGACCAAGCCGAGAGCTCGCTAAACCCCAAAGAAACAATCTTTGAGCACCTTGGTGATGCTTACGGTTGGGAAGTGCCTTTTAATCATCATGTGCGCATGCCATTGCCGGTGATTGTTAAGGGTACCGACGGTTTACACGTATTTAGTTCGGCGCGAGTTGCCAATGGTGCTACATACACTGATGGCGATGCAACGTTTGTTGTTGCGGGCAAAGATAGCCCCAACAAAGGAAAAGTGGTTGAATTAGTTGACGGCAAGGAAGTTAAACCGTCGTTCGATATTTCAATCACAAAAAATGTTGCGGCTTTGTTTATAGCAATAGCCTTGGTAGTAGGATTGATGTTGTGGTTGGCTCGATTCCATAAGAATCACCCCTACAAATCACCGCGAAAAGGCTTAGGCTTTATGGAGTTAATAGTCGTCTTTATCTACGATAGCGTGATAAAATCGACTTTGCAAGATAAAGCAAAAAAATTCGCACCTTACCTCATGACTGTCTTCTTCTTCATATTTATTATGAACTTGTTGGGACTAGTCGTGGTGTTCCCCGGTGGTGCAAACCTCACCGGTAATATAGCAGTGACCATGGTGTTGGCGTTGTTAACTTTTTTCATCACCAACATCTTTGGTACAAAGCACTATTGGAAAGATATCTTTTGGCCCGATGTGCCATTATGGTTGAAATTCCCAATCCCCATCATGCCGTTGATAGAAGTGTTTGGCATATTTACCAAACCGGCAGCGTTGACTGTACGTCTGTTCGCAAACATGATGGGAGGTCACATGATTGTGATAGTGCTCACATTGCTAATCTTCATATTTGCGGCTGTTAACCCCATAGCCGGGGGTGCAACAACCGTAATATCTGTGGCATTCTCAGTGTTTATGCTATTAATAGACGTCCTGGTTAGCTTCATCCAAGCTTATGTGTTTACCATGTTGTCAACAATATTTATTTCGTTGGCACAGGAACAACCCCATGAAGAGCACGACCAAGCTGCCGACGCCCAAGCGGCAATCACTCAGTGACCTTAAAACTAGAAAAAACAAAAAATTAACAAAATTACAAACCTCTAAAAACTTAAAACTATGTTTGGAATATTAGCAGCAGAAGCTCTCTTAGGATTAGGCGCCAGCCTCGGTGCAGGTATCGCAGCAATCGGCGCAGGTATCGGTATCGGTAAAATCGGTGCTTCAGCAATGGAAGCAATCGCACGCCAACCGGAATCAGCAGGTGACATTCGTTCTAATATGATTGTTATCGCTGCACTCGTTGAAGGTGTTGCATTGTTTGCTGTAATCGTATGTGTATTGACACTATTCGTATAATAGACTCTCTCTAAAAAGCATTTGGTCGATAGACGATCCTCTCTCCACGCCTTCGACCTATTAATAAAACAAAAAAGTTAGCAAATGGAACTATTCACCCCTGACTTCGGACTCGTCTTTTGGATGTTTGTGGGCTTC
>CAZGAN010000138.1:0-4885 GCA_964523655.1 uncultured Bacteroides sp. | reverse complement strand
TTTTGCCGAGTTTCTTTGAGATGGGCACTGCCAAAACCACGCCAAGCATATTGGCTATTTCGCCTACGCCAAGGAACAAGCCTGAGTAGAATGCCACTGACAAAAGTTTTGCGTCGCCGGGTATGATTTCTGTGAAGAAATAAGGTATACCTGCATAACGGAATGTGTTTGCCAAGTTGAAGCATAGTGCTGCACCAACCAACAACCACCACGGTTTGTTGCGTAGCAAATCTTTAAAGTCATTGCCTATTGACGAGGTTGAAACAGTTTTGAGGTGCTCACGTGTCAATAAGAAGCACAACACGAATAATACGAAACATCCGGCTGCAATCACTATCATTGCCATTTGCCAGCTTGTAGCAGGTGAATAGCCAAAGCTTTCTTTAAACCAGTTGCAAAGCGGCTCCCAGGCAAACAGTGCTACGAAAGAACCGGCGTATGCAAATGTCATTCGATAAGCCGAGAACACGGTTTTTTCTTCCGGATTATCACACATCACACCCAGCATTGCACCATACGGCACATTGATACCGGTGTAGACGGTCATCATGAGGATATATGTGACATACGCCCATACCAACTTTCCTGCATACGCAAGGTCAGGTGTGGTAAACAGCAATATGCCGCAGATTGAGAACGGAGCAGCCACCCACAACAAGTATGGACGATATTTGCCCCAGCGTGTTTTGGTGCGGTCTGCTATGATACCCATCATGGGGTCTGATACAGCATCCCAGATACGGCATACCAACATCAGCACACCGGCATCGATTAGGCTCAAACCAAATACATTTGAATAGAAGAACGGCAAGTAACAGCTGAAGATCTTCCAAAACATTGACGACGACATGTCGCCAAAGCCATAGCCAATTTTTTCTTTTAATGCAGCCATTTGTGTTTAGTGTTATTTATTCATGAATGAAAGATTACGGTCAATCAAGGCGTTGAGTGTTTTCACTGACTCGGCTGTGCGCAGGCCGTCTTCAGGCGTATTCATGCAATAGTCAACCAATTTGTCAATAGTTGATGTTGCTACATGCATACGTGTGTCAGATGAGGCATAGTATATGTAAACTTTGCCATCTTCGTCTGCAATCCATCCGTTAGTGAACAACACGTTCATTACATCGCCAATGTATTCTTCGCCCACGGGCACCATGAAGTAGCCGCCGGGTGAAGCAATTTTGCGCCAAGGCTCATCGAGTGCTGTCATGTACATGTAGAGCACATAGCGCAAGCCTGATGCACATCCACGCACTCCGTGTGCTAGATGCAACCAGCCTTTTGATGTTTTTATGGGGTGAGGGCCTTCGCCGTTTTTGCACTCCTTGATGGTGTGATAAAGGCGTTGGTCTATGATTTTTTCTTCGCGAGTGATTTCAGCGTTAGTGATATCGTCAATGAGAGTGAAGCCGATGCCACCACCGCTGCCGGCATCAATAAATCCATCTTGCGGACGTGTGTAGAGTGCATATTTGCCATCTACAAACTCGGGGTGAAGCACCACGTTGCGTTGCTGGCTTTTGCATTTGAGGTCGGGAAGACGCTCCCATGTTTTCAAGTCTTTTGTGCGAGCTATGCCACATGTTGCTGTTGCTGCTGAGAGGTCATTAGGTTGTGAATCGTCGTGACGCTCAACGCAAAAAAGTCCATAAATCCAACCATCTTCGTGGTTTGTTAAACGCATGTCATACACGTTTGTGCCGGGGTCTTCGGTGTCGGGCATGGTGATTGGATGATCCCAAAAACGGAAATTATCAACACCATTGGGGCTCTCAGCTACTGCGAAAAATGATTTGCGATCGGCACCTTCAACGCGTACCACAAGTATGTACTTGCCATTCCACTTCATAGCGCCTGAGTTGAGGGTGGCATTGATGCCGATACGCTCCATGAAGTAGGGGTTGGTTTCGGGGTTGAAATCATATTTCCAGAAGGGGGGCACCATTTCTGCTGTGAGCACGGGGTGTTCATAGCGCTCAACTATGCCATTGCCTTCAATAGCTATATTTTTTCGCGTCACGAGTTCTTCGTAACGTGACAGTATCAATTTTTTGCGGGTTTCAAATAAATTGTTCATTATTTATTTATCGTAGTTGATTGATTTACTTTCTGTTATGAGTAGATTCACACTATCATAATGTTACTTCAACCAGGTTTTCTGTTCCCGGCTCGGCAATCGGCAACACATTGCCGTTAAGTGTTTGACCGTTAAAGGTAACGCTTTTTACGCCTTTATTCGCACTATTAGCGTTAAAAATACTTATTTTGTATGTTGCTCCGCGATATTTGCGGGTAACTTCATAGTGTTTCCAGTCTTTGGGCACGCACGGATCTATCATCAAACCGTTGAGTGTGGGCTTGATGCCGAGTATAAACTCGGTGATTGCATACCAGTTCCATGCAGCTGTGCCTGTGAGCCATGAGTTCTTAGCTTCTCCGGGACGCGCTGCGTCTTTACCGGCTGTCATTTGGCTATACACATACGGCTCTACTTTGTGGAGCTCTTGCTTGTCTTGCAGATATGCCGGGCATATTTTGCGATAGTAATTCCATGCTTCATCGCCACGGCCAAGCACTGTTTCGCCAATGATTACCCACGGGTTGTTGTGCGCAAAAATACCGGCATTTTCTTTGTATCCGGCAGGATAGGTTGATATTTCTCCGTATTCGGGCACATACTCTGTGAATGCCGGATTATTGAGCACAATGCCATGCTCACAGTCAAGATACTTCTTCACTGAGTCAAGCGATTGTTTCACCAAACCATCATTTAAACCGATACCTGCCATTGTGCACCAGCCCTGGCTCTCGATGAAAATCTTTCCTTCTTTGTTTTCGTGACTACCAACTTTGTTGCCATAGAAGTCATACGCGCGAAGGAACCATTCGCCGTCCCAGCCATATTTCTTCACGGCCTCACACATTGCGTCAACGTGCTTTTGCGCGCGGTCAGCCTCGGCATTATCGCCAAGATGACGGCACAACTCAACGTAGTCGTTACCATAAATCACAAACTGTCCGGCAATCATCAACGACTCGGCTTTGCTGCCTTCGGTTTTGTTTTCGGTGGTTTGGAATGATTCATCGGGGTCAAACGAGAAGCAGTTGAGGTTTAAGCAGTCATTCCAGTCGGCACGTCCAATGAGCGGAAGTCCGTGAGGACCGAGATTTTTAACAACATGGTCAAACGACACTTTGAGGTGATGCATGAGTGTTTGCTCACTGCCGGGCACATTGTCAAAAGGCACAGGCTCATTAAGTATTGAGAAATCACCGGTTTCGCGGAGATATGCCACGGTGCCAAAGATTAGCCACATGGGGTCATCATTGAAACCACCGCCAATATCGTTATTGCCGCGTTTGGTGAGCGGTTGATATTGGTGATAGCAACCTCCGTCGGCAAACTGTGTTGACGCTATGTCTATGATGCGTTGACGCGCACGTCCGGGTATCTGATGCACAAAACCAACAAGGTCTTGGTTTGAATCGCGGAAGCCCATGCCTCGGCCGATGCCGCTCTCAAAGAACGATGCCGAGCGCGAGAAGCAGAAGGTTATCATGCATTGATATTGGTTCCAGATGTTAACCATGCGGTCAAGACGGTCATCCTCGCTCTTCACGGTGAAGATGCTGAGCAAGTTGCTCCAATACTCTTTGAGCTCGGCAAAAGCGGCATCAACTTTCTCTGCGCTATCAAGCTTTTCGATGATAGCGTGAGCTTGTTTCTTATTGATTACGCCTTTTGATTCCCATTTTTCTTCGGGTTTGTTCTCTACATATCCAAGCACAAACACAAAGTCTCGACTTTCGCCGGGAGCGAGTGTAACCTCAATGTAGTGCGATGCAATCGGCGACCAACCGTGAGCAACTGTGTTGCGCGGCTTGCCCTCATTCACCACTTGCGGCTCATCAAATCCGTTATACAAGCCAAGGAATGACTCTCGGTCTGTGTCAAAGCCGTCTATCTTCGCATTCACGTGATAGAATGCATAGTGGTTGCGACGTTCTTTGTACTCTGTCTTATGATAGATTGTTGAACCATCAACCTCTACTTCTCCGGTTGAGAAGTTGCGTTGAAAGTTCTCCATGTCGGTTGCAGCATTCCACAAGCACCACTCTATGAACGAAAACAATTTCACTGTTTTTGTTTCTTTGCCATTGTTTGTGAGAGTGAATTTATTCACCTCTGCATGAGTGTGCAAGGGCACAAAGAGCAACATATCGGCTGCAATGCCGTTTTTCTCTCCATGTATGCGTGTATAGTTCATGCCATGACGGCACTCGTATTTATCGAGCTCTGTCTTGCATGGTTTCCATCCCGGATTCCATACGGTTCCATTGTCGTTGATATAGAAATAGCGACCTCCGGCATCCATGGGCACGCCGTTGTATCTATAGCGTGTGATGCGACGAAATTTTGCATCCTTATAGAAACTATATCCGCCGGCTGTATTTGATATCAGAGAGAAAAAATCTTCTGTGCCTAAATAGTTGATCCAAGGCCACGGAGTGCAAGGGTCAGTAATCACATACTCACGACTTGCATCATCAAAATGTCCGTATTGTTTCATATTGTAGTCTATATTTATTTTTTGCAAATTTACTGCTTTTATTTGAGAGATGGCATCTGATCTCGATTAATAACGTAAGAGCTGTTGAACACGCTCTTAAGCGATGTTGTGGTGTTGCCAAAGCCATCGGTGGTGTCTGATGTCTTATGTATATCGTTTGTATACCAAATCATGAAGTACGACCAGTTTGCGCCTTCAGTGATGCACTTGTCAGGATTTTGCACAAGGCCGGTTTCGCTGAGTGTGATAAGCTTTTTGCCGCCGGTCATTTGTTGCAAAAGCTGATAGATTGCTATTTGTGATTGGTCATC
>CAZGAN010000137.1:0-4920 GCA_964523655.1 uncultured Bacteroides sp. | reverse complement strand
AAAATAGTGGCTGTAAGCCAAGCACAAAATTAGTAATTAATTTTATCGTGGGCAAATAATTGAGGGTGTTTTAAAAATATTTCGGAGAATTGTTTTGCGTTGTTATTTATTATTGTTATTTTTGTGTGTTAATAAACCCAAAATAAGAACAAAAGGAAAATACCGCTAAATGAATAAGCTACAGCTCTATATCACTAAATCTGGAAATACCTTCAAAAGCCTTTTCAATCTGAATCCGAACGAGGATATTTCGCGTCACGTAAGGAATCTCAATACGGCAGTAATGAAGATTTCATACGACGCAGAAGAAAAGAATATATTTTATATGCTTTCGTCGATAAATGAGGGCATATTTTTCACAGTAATAAGGACGATACCGCCGCAAGTAGGACATCACTTGGCGGCGTGGATATTTATACCCAACGGTTTGCAGATAGATGGCGAGGCGTTGGAGCAAGTGGTGCGATTGACTACGCGCAAAGTAAGCAATGCAGAAGTGACAAATGATGATGTTGCAGCATTGCGAGAGACATTTGGGATGGAATATCCGACAGATGCGGAAGCGCCGGCGCTCACAGCCGGACAAGGCGTGTCAGTGGCATGGCGAGCATACGGCGGCGACACCGGATTGAGTTTGGCAGATTTCACCGGTCGTGGCCGTTTTCAGCAATGTTACATACCGTTTAGCGGGGTGTTGTTGGTAGATGCAGAGCTAGGATGTGATGTTGATGCGCCCGATCTCACGGATGTGCCGGTTGGCGATGAGGCAGTATTGTTGCCGCCCGAGAAGAGTGAAGACGGATTTAGTGCATACGTGTTTGACCGGGCATTGGATAAGCCATTGCGCGGCACACTGGGAGCACCGTTGACAATTTCGTGGAAGCGTCCGGGATTTGAGGATGTGACACGCACGGAGGTTGTTAATGCGTTGGAGTTCACACCGTCGCCGGTGTCGACAGAGGGCTCGCACAAAACAATCACGCAGAATTCGTTTTATGTTACTTCGCAGGTGTCGAAGGAAGAGCTTCATAATTGCACGGTGAGAGTTAATGGACGAGAGATAACCGGAAGTGGTTATTCGTTCACTAGCGAAGAGTTGGCTCATGCCACAGTGCTGATAAGTTGTGATGGCTATTTCCCGTTTAGTGGACAACTTGATTTGGCGTCAACAACACGTGCGCTGATACAGTTGCAGGAGCGTCGCAAGATATATTGGTTTGAATTGCCGGTAATATCGAGCTCGTTGGGTGCACCTATAAAGTTTGAAATACGTTCGAAAGTGCCCTTGACACAGAGCCCGCTAGAGGGATATGCACTTCTTGATGATATACAAGAAGGCTCAACCCGCACTAATCATTTGGGCTTTGTTGGGGCAAGTACGTCGCTCACCACGAAGTTGATGTATGCCGCAATAGGTTTTGTGGTTGGAGCTGCCGTGATGTTTGGCTTTAGCCAATGTTCGCACGACACTACTACGGGCAGTAAGTTAGCACGTGCAGCGAATCCGGATTCGGTGGTTGTGTCAGAGAATCCGGTAGTTGAGGCACCGAGTACGCCGGCGGTGGTAGATATAACGCCGGAGAAGGAAACGCCGAAGCCAGAGGCGAAGGCCGATGTGGCAACAGATAGTAAGCTAGGAGTTGCCGATGCGGTGAAGTATCTTGATGAGAATACGACATGGGACAAGAACGAGATGGAGCGCAATGCTGCGTTGAAGGGCTTGTTTGACGACATGAACAATTTCCGCATTGAGCGCTTGACCGGAGTATGGGCAAAGAAGCTTGGCGACTCAAAGAAGATGCAACTTGTGGTGAAACATGCTGAGCAAGGAAGCCATAAGGGAAAGGCGAAGTATGAAGGCACGTATAATAAGCCTGAAGATACGCGCATATCAGTGCAAGGTTACCTAAATCGCATAGACCCCTAAAGAATATATCTAAAAATATAAAGGCAGAATTATGAGAATTTTGTTTGTGGCTGCAGCGATTGTGGCAGCCGGAGCTGTGAGAGTTTTTGCGGCGTACCCGAGTCATGTGTCAGTGGTAACAGACAAGGGCAATACGGTGACTGTTACGGCAGTGGCAGAGAATGTAATCAAGGTTAGTAACGTTGCAGCGGGCGAGCAAGCTCGCGTTAGTCGTGCGTCGGTGCTTGATGAGAAGACGTTGGGCCAGTGCTTGAATGTAAACGGCGAAGGCACGCGAGTGAATTTGTGTGGGCTGAGCGTGACATTGGAGTCGAACGGTGCAGTGACAATTGACGGCGGTGTGGGCAAGAAGGTTGTGGACCGCGGTTTGCGCACAAGAGACGACGTAGGCAGACGCACATTTTCTCTAAGTATGAATGGAAAAGGCTCGCTATATGGAGCTGGAGAGCGAGGGCATAAGTTAAATTTGCGTGGAGACACGTTGGTGATGTATAATCGCCAAAATTATGGATATACAGGCACAGACCCGCGAATTAATCAGATGAATATCACAATGCCGTTGTTTTTGTCGACAGATGGCTATGCTATAGTTTTTGATGATTATGCAGCGGCGCAAATGGTGCTTGGCGACAGTGTGACTTATAGCACAGAAAGTAAGGCGCCGGTGAGCTGGTATTATGTGAATGGGGCTCATTCGCTAGCCGATGTGACGACGTCGTTGACGGCTTTAACGGGCCGTCAGGAGTTGCCGCCAACATGGACGCTTGGTTATGTGACGTCGAAGTATGGATATCACAATCAGGCGGAGACAGAGGGCGTTATTGATACGCTGAAGACGTCAGGATATCCGGTTGACGGCTTGGTGCTAGACCTTTATTGGTATGGCAAGGAGCAAGATATGGGATGTCTTGATTGGGAGCGCACGGCATGGCCCGACCCACAGGGCATGCTTGCGCGATTGAAGCAGCGAGGGGTGAATGTGGTGACTATATCGCAGCCGTACGTGTTGCGCAATGGCCGCGGCATTGATAATTATAGGGAGTTGGCACCGAAGGGCTTGTTTGTTGCTGACTCAACTGGCAGGACGGCTCAGAAGGTTGTGATATGGGTAGGTGAAGGCGGCATGTGGGATATGTCGAATAAGGATACACGGTCGTGGCTAACGGAGCGCTATCGCAAGCTCACTGATATGGGTGTTGGCGGCTGGTGGGGAGACCTCGGCGAGCCGGAAAAGCATCCGGAGAGTGCACTTCATGCAAATGGAGAGACGGCGCGCGAGTATCACAATCAGTATGGAAATGATTGGAGTGAGATTATATATGACATGTATAAGACGTATTACCCCGGGCGTCGATTGATTTCGATGATGCGTGGAGGCACAACGGGATTGCAGCGCTATGATGTATTTCCGTGGAGCACGGACGTGTCGCGTTCGTGGGGAGGCTTTGAGCCACAAATACGTATAATGATAAATAGTGGTCTGAGCGGCATGGGCTATATGGGCCATGATGTTGGCGGCTTTGCCGTGGACCCGGCGCATCCGGTTGACGCGGAGTTGTATGTGCGCTGGTTGCAATTGGGCACGTTCTCGCCGATGTTGCGCACCCATGCGCAAGAGATGGCGGAGCCGTATAAGTATGCAGAGTATGAAGATATAATATTGCCGTTGGTGCTTGAGCGCTATAGGTGGTTGCCGTATAATTATACGCTGGCGTATGAGAATGCAACTAAGGGATGGCCGTTGGTGCGCCCGTTGAATTTTCATTCGACTGATGCGTCGGAGAATTATGATGACATTAGCGATGAGTATCTATGGGGCCGAGATGTGTTGATAGCGCCGGTGATGAAGCAGGGCGCGGAGACACGGTCAATAACATTTCCTGCCGGCTCGAGTTGGGTTGATATGAGTAATACAGCTCGAGTGTATAAGGGCGGAAGTGTGGAGACAAATTATGCAGCGCCGCTGAGTGTGTTGCCTAAATTTGCGCGCGGTGGAGCTTTTGTGCCTATGGCAGACTATGAAATGGGTTCGACAATGGATTATAATCGTTCGAACTACACGGTGCAATATTATCCGGTTGTTGGGGAGCAGTCAAGTTATACGATGTTTGAAGATGACATGGTGACTCCGACAAGTGAGAGTGGAAATGCCGGGCGATTGATAACAATGCTTGGCGATGCCACGGGAAATAGTGTGGATGTGAAAATTAGCGCAGAGGGCACGTATCAAGGTGCAGATTTGCAAAAAATGCTTACCTTTGTATTTAATTGTCAAACAGCGAAGCCGGCAACGGTGTTGGTGAATGGTAAAAAGGCGCGATATGTGTATGATGCTGAGAACCATGCTGTGAGTGTGACATTTAAATGGAAGGTAGAAAAGCCTATAACAATAGTGCTGAAGAAATAACAAATCAAAAATAAAAGTATATGTTTTCAGGAATAGTAGAAGAAGCTGCAACTGTGGTCAGCGCTGTAAAGGCTGATGGAAATTTGCAACTGACTGTGCGATGCTCGTTTTCAGGCGAGTTGAAGATTGACCAATCAGTGGCACACAATGGAGTGTGTCTCACGGTGGTTGATTTGAAGGATGACACATACACCGTAACGGCAATACAAGAGACACTTGATCGCTCAAATCTTGGAGATCTAAAAGCCGGGGATTTGGTGAATTTGGAGCGTTCGATGATTATGAACGGACGTCTTGACGGACACATAGTGCAAGGACACGTTGACACAACAGCGGTTTGCACTGAGGTGACAGAGCTTGACGGGTCGCATTATTATAAGTTTGAGTATGAAGTGTCGCCTGAAATGATAGCAAAGGGTTATATGACTGTAGAAAAGGGCTCAGTTACTGTTAATGGTGTGAGCTTGACAGTTTGTGACTCAGAGCGAAATTCGTTTCGTGTGGCAATAATACCTTACACATTTGAGCACACAAATTTCTGCCGCATCAAGGTTGGCACGCGAGTTAATCTTGAGTTCGATATTAT
>CAZGAN010000136.1:0-4941 GCA_964523655.1 uncultured Bacteroides sp. | reverse complement strand
CGTTTGAAGTGCCCTTGCGCAAGAGCAAATCAGAAAAAGGCGTATATCAATTGGTTGGTCCTTACAACAACACTCGTTTCCCCGGAGCTTCAATTAATGAATATGGTGAAATTAGACGCGATATCACCTTCACTATCGTAAGCGACGATTACGTGGAAGTTCTCCCGCAATTGGCAGGTGTTGGTACATCAAAAGTTGCTGAAGGTGCCAGCGAATTTATGATTGCTAACCTCGAAGGTCTCTACTATAGCGGTGGTAATTCACGCGAAGACATTGCTGCATACATGGATGCTAAAGGCTATGATCGCTCTGTTTACGATGCAGACGATAACGTAGTAATTATTCCTATACCATACTTCTCATTTGATGGTGGCGACCAATTCTATATCTGGAATGGTGAAGTTGATCCGATTACATACATCTTCTTCCCCGAAGCATCAGAATCAGCTCGCGCTAAAGTGGTAGCAAAATCTATCGCAGCTCCGAAGATTACAAAACTTACCACAATCGTCAACAAGAAGGCCTCACTTCAGAAAGCTAACATTGACAAATTTGCATTTCCCAAAAAAGGCCTTATCACACGTAGATAATATCCGCAAGATATAAATACTAAAGAAGAGGCTGTGTCAACAAGTATAATTGGCGCAGCCTCTTTTTACTTACTAATTACTTTTTACTTTTTTTCTCATGCCACTACTTCTTCGTATAATCATTGCCATCGTTGCCGGTATTGGTGCCGGATTCATTTTCCCCGATTGGCTCGCTTCAATTTTTGTCACCTTTAACGGCGTATTTTCCGAATTTCTCGGATTTATAATCCCGCTGCTGATAGTTGGATTTGTTGCTCCTGCAATAGCCGACATTGGCTCGCGTGCCGGTAAAATGCTTATCACAACAGCACTTCTTGCTTACTTCGCAACATTTTGCGCCGGCATGTTCAGCTATGCCACAAGCACAACACTCTTTCCGTCGCTCATAGAGCCGTCGCAACACCTCAACAACATTGCCCAAGTGAATGAGCTAAAGCCGTATTTCACCATCAAAATTGAGCCCATCATGACAGTCATGTCAGCGCTGGTGCTTGCCTTTACGCTTGGATTGTGTGTGGCAAAGCTCAAAACAGATGCGTTGCGCAATGTGCTCAACGACTTTCGCTCGGTTATTGAGATGACAATACGCGGCATAATCATTCCACTCCTTCCAATCTACATATTCGGCATATTCCTCAATATGACAATCGCCGGACAGGTGGCAACAATCATGGTTACTTTTGCAAAAATCATTGTTGTCATATTTGTCATGCATGTGGTATTGCTCGTTGCCCAATATTGCATCGCTGCACTCTTTTCACATAAGAACCCGTTTAAAAGTCTTGCAACCATGATGCCGGCTTACTTCACAGCCCTCGGCACACAATCGTCGGCAGCAACCATACCTGTCACACTGCGCCAAACTATTGCCATGGGTGTAGACAAAGATGTGGCGGGATTTGTGATTCCATTGTGCGCAACAATACACATGTCAGGCTCGATACTCAAGATAGTGGCATGCTCACTGGCACTGATGATTACGCTAGGACATCCGTATGACCTGTCAATGTTTGCCGGCTTCATAGCCATGGTAGGGCTCACGGTGGTGGCAGCTCCCGGAGTGCCCGGCGGAGCGATAATGGCTTCACTGGGTTTGCTATCGTCAATGCTTGGGTTCACCGAAGCTGACAATGCGCTGATTATAGCCTTGTATATTGCCATGGACTCTTTCGGCACAGCCTGCAACGTGACCGGAGACGGCGCTCTAGCTCAAATTATAAACCGCTTCTTTGCTCGCAACTGACATGTTGCTGACAGCCTTTGTCAGTAGTTTTTTGCCGTTTTTTGCCACAAATTAGCATCTTCAACTTTTTTGGCACACGATTTGTTAAGCTATAGTCAGAAACGCTCCGCGGATTAGCTCCCGGCGCTCATACTAATTATTGACAAATAACAAAAAATAATAAAACTCTAAAACTTTAAAATTATGGCAAAGATTATTGGTATCGACTTAGGCACAACCAACTCTTGCGTCTCTGTTCTTGAGGGTAATGACCCCGTAGTTATTCCCAACAGCGAAGGTCGCAACACAACCCCTTCAGTTGTTGCATTTGTTGACGGCGGCGAACGCAAAGTTGGCGACCCCGCTAAACGTCAAGCCATCACAAACCCCACTCGCACCATCTACTCTATCAAACGTTTCATGGGCGAGACATATAATCAAGTTGAAAAAGAAATTGAACGCGTGCCCTACAACGTGGTTCGCGGCGACAATAATACTCCTCGCATCGACATTGACGGTCGTCAATACACTCCTCAAGAAGTCTCAGCAATGATTCTTCAAAAAATGAAAAAAACTGCTGAAGACTACCTCGGTCAAACAGTAACCGAAGCTGTTATCACAGTTCCTGCTTACTTTAACGACTCTCAACGTCAAGCTACAAAAGAAGCCGGCGAAATTGCAGGTCTCACAGTTCGTCGTATTGTAAACGAACCTACAGCTGCAGCTCTTGCTTACGGCCTCGACAAAGCAAACAAGGATCAAAAAATCGCTGTATTTGACCTCGGTGGTGGTACATTCGATATCTCTATCCTCGAACTCGGTGACGGCGTATTTGAAGTGAAATCAACCAACGGTGATACTCACCTCGGTGGTGATGACTTCGACCACGTTATCATTGACTGGTTGGCTGACGAATTCCTCAAAGACGAAGGCGTAGATCTCCGTCAAGACCCGATGGCTATGCAACGCCTCAAAGAAGCTGCCGAAAAAGCAAAAATCGAGCTTTCAAGCACCACTTCTACTGAAATCAACCTTCCCTACATCATGCCCGTTAACGGTGTGCCCAAACACTTGGTAAAAACTCTCTCACGTGCTAAATTCGAACAACTCGCAGATAGCCTCATCCAAGCAACTCTCGCACCCTGTCAACAAGCTCTTAAAGATGCCGGCATGACAGCTTCTGATATTGACGAAGTGATTCTCGTTGGTGGTTCTACACGTATCCCCGCAATTCAACAAATCGTTGAAAAATTCTTTGGCAAAGCTCCCTCAAAAGGTGTTAACCCCGATGAAGTTGTTGCCGTTGGTGCAGCAATTCAAGGTGGTGTTCTTTCAGGCGATGTTAAAGACGTGCTCCTCCTCGACGTTGTGCCCCTTTCAGTTGGTATCGAAACTCTTGGTGGCGTGATGACAAAGCTTATCGAAGCTAACACCACAATTCCTACCCGCAAGAGCGAAGTATTCTCAACTGCAGCCGACAATCAACCTTCAGTTGAAATCAACGTGCTTCAAGGTGAGCGCCCAATGGCTAAGGACGACAAACTTCTTGGTAAATTCCACCTCGATGGAATCGCACCCGCACCCCGTGGCATTCCTCAAATCGAAGTTACTTTCGAAATCGACGCTAACGGTATTCTCAATGTTACCGCAAAAGATAAAGCTACCGGCAAGGAACAATCAATACGTATTGAAGCATCAAGCGGCTTGACCGACGCTGAAATCAAACGTATGAAAGAAGAAGCTGAAGCTAACGCTGCTGCCGACGCTAAAGAAAAAGAGCGTATCGACAAACTCAACCAAGCTGACGCTATCATCTTCCAAACCGAAAAGCAACTTTCAGAGCTCGGCGATAAAATCCCCGCAGACAAAAAAGCTGCTATCGAGGCTGCTGTAGCTAAACTTAAAGACGCTCACAAAGCTCAAGACATCGCTGCTATTGACGCTGCTATCAACGAAATTCAATCAACTTTCGGTGCAGCTCAACAAGACATTCTCAACGCCCAACAGCAACAAGCCGGAGCTAACCCCGGTGCCGGAGCTAACCCCAACAACGGTTCAAACCAAGGCGGTGACCATGTGACCGATGTAGACTTCGAAGAAGTGAAATAATATTTTTGTACTTATATTATAAATTGTTCAGCGACGGAAGCAATAGCTTGCTCCCGCCGCTGTTTTTTTTATTTAAGCGCGATTATAATGTAAATTCCGAAATTTTTGTAACTTTGTGAATTATAAACTATTCTAAACCATTCACATTATGAAAATGACAGGTAGGCGCACCAGCCAAAACGTTGACGATCGCCGTGGCAAATCATCCGGCTCTAAAATAGCCGGCATCGGTGGTATTGGTGGCCTTATTATAATCGGCATTATAACCCTGCTTTCGGGAGGTAATCCGCTCGACATACTCAGCAGCGGTCAGCTATCTAGCGTTATCCAATCAGACAACCAAAACTACGAGCCCACAGAGCATGAACAAGAACTTGCCACTTTTGCCTCGCAGATACTTGCCGGCACTGAAGACGTGTGGACTGCCGAATTCAAGAAGATGGGACTAGAATACGAGCCGCCAAAGCTAGTATTGTTCACCGGTAGCGTGCAGTCAGGTTGCGGTGGCGCAACATCGTCAACAGGCCCGTTTTATTGCTCTGCCGACCAAACTGTTTACATCGACCTTTCATTCTTCGAACAGATGGAAAACGAGATGAGCGCCGGCGGCGACTTTGCCTATGCCTACGTCATAGCTCATGAAGTGGGACACCACGTGCAATATTTGCTCGGTGACCTGCAAAAAGCCCACAACCAAATGGCTAAACTTAGCGAAACCGAAGCAAACAAAATAAGCGTGCGTCTGGAGCTGCAAGCCGACTTCTATGCCGGAGTTTGGGCTTACCACGATAATGAAATGTATAACTCACTAGAGTCGGGCGACGTTGAAGAAGGACTAAACGCTGCATCAAAAATTGGCGACGACTATCTTCAGAAACAAGCGCAAGGCTACACCGTGCCCGAGTCGTTTAACCACGGTCGCAGCGACCAGCGCGTGAAATGGCTTAAACTCGGCGCCACAACCGGTAATATCAAACTCGGTGACACATTCTCGCCGGCATACACCGACCTCTAGATACA
>CAZGAN010000135.1:2786-4968 GCA_964523655.1 uncultured Bacteroides sp. | reverse complement strand
AACTCATTCTGCTCTCATCTTCACCTATCATAGCAGTGGCGCTATCTCGCGTCGCTGCTTTTTTTGTTTTTTTATGCAATAAAATAAAACTATGTGCGTTATTAGTGGAGATGGCTATATTTTGTGCTAGCCATATTGTCTTCGTAATTTTAATATTTAGTTCTATAACTAAAGATGAAAAAAATAGTTCTTTCTGCCGGAGTGGTTGCTGTTGCTTTGATGGCATTAGCCGCAAAAAACAACGATGCCGTTCTTATGACTATAAACGGTCGCCCGGTTTATAAAAGCGAGTTTGAATATTTATACAACAAGAACAATGCCCAACAAGTGCAGCCGCAGACTCTTGACGAGTATGTGCAGATGTTTGTTGACTATAAACTCAAAGTCGCTGATGCTGAAGCTGCCGGACGAGACACCACTGCCGCTTTTGTAAAAGAATACAACCAATTTCGCAATGAACTTGCTGCTCCCTATTTGACCGACTCTCTCGTCGCAAAACAACTTCTCGACGAAGCTTATGCACACCACAAGGAAGACATAAAGGTCAGTCACATCATGGTGCAAACTCCAAATACCGTTGACGGAAAAGCTAAAGCTCAAGCCACTCTCGATTCGCTTCGCTCTGCAATTGTTGCCGGCAAAGCTGACTGGAATGACGTAGCTGCTCACTATTCTGTTGACCGTGGCACTAAAGACCGTGGTGGTTTGATGGGTTGGATTATGCCGGGCCGATTGCCTTGGGCTTTTGAAGAAGCTGCATACAATACTGCAAAAGGTGAAATATCGCCCGTGATTAATTCCGGCTACGGTTACCACATTATCCGTGTTGAAGACCGCACACCTTCGCGTGGCGAAGTGCAAGCTCAACACATCTTGAAACTCACTGCTCGCAAATCTGACGCTGAAGCCGCATTAGCAAAACAGCAAATCGACTCTTTATACAATGTGCTTAAAAACGGTGCCGACTTCACCGATGTGGCTCAACGCGAAAGCGAAGACCCCGGTAGCAAAGCTAAAGGCGGCATGCTCGACTGGTTCGGCCGTGGCATGATGGTTGCCGAATTTGATTCTGTATCGTTCGCTCTCGCCGACGGTGAAATATCAAAACCGGTTAAAACCGCTTATGGATACCACATCATCAAACGCCTTGCTCACCGCGATGTGCAAAGCCTTGAAGAATTGCGTCCAACTATCGAAAAGCAAATTGCAAACGATGAGCGCGGCCAACGTCCGTACCATGCACGCATGCAACAACTCGAAAAAACTTACAATAGCCACCTCCTATCTGATGGCATTACCAAAGTTGAATCAGTTATTGCCGACAATGGTGGTCTCGACTCTGTAGCAATTGCAAAACTCGCTGCATCAAACATTGATATCTACGAAGTCAACGGCGTGAAAACACCCGTTAAAGACGTTGTCTCAAACATGCGCGCTCCGAAAAACAAGCTTGCAAAAGCTGAAGCAATGGAACTCATAAACAACGTTGCTAACCACAGCATGGAGAATGCTACAGCTGATGTTGAGCGCGAAAAACTTCTCGAAAACAATTCCGAATATAGAAACCTCGTCAATGAATACCGCGACGGAATACTTCTTTTCGACATTTCAAACGAGAAAGTTTGGGATCGTGCCAACAAAGACAAAGAAGGCTTAGAAGCATACTTCAATGCTAACAAAGAAAAATACACTTGGACCAAACCCAAGTATAAAGGATATGTTATTTTCGCCACAAACGACAGCATTGGTGCAAAAGTTCGTCAGTTCTGCGATAGCGTAAATAACGCTAATTTCAATCCTGAAACATTTGTCGCTGATGTGCGCAAAGCATTCGCTCGTGATGCAAAAGTAGAGCGCGTCATCGCTGCACAAGGCGATAATGCTATTACTGATTACCTCGCCTTCAACGGCCCTAAACCCGCTGACAACAACCGCTGGCAAGATTGCTTCACATTCCGCGGACGCATTATCGACCAACCCGAAGAAGCAGCCGACGTGCGCGGCTTGGTAACAACCGATTATCAAAATGCTCTTGAAAAAGAGTGGATTGAGCAACTTCGTAAAACTTATCCCGTTAAGATCAACAACAAAGTGCTCAAAAAAGTAAACGAATAGTTTTTCATCGAATTTAAATAGGTAATAGTAGAGAGGCTGTGCTGGTAGGCACGGCCTCTTGTTGTAT
>CAZGAN010000135.1:0-2686 GCA_964523655.1 uncultured Bacteroides sp. | reverse complement strand
TTTTTAGAGTACCAACGGCGTATGAAGATGATGCCGCGTATGTTTTCATCACAAGCAAACATCCACCACATACCTATTAGCCCAAGTCCAACCACTATGCCTAGATAGTATGAGGCAAGAACAGCAATTGACCATTGCACCACTACGCCAACGTAGAAGGGGAAATTCACATCGCCGGCGGCACGCAGAGCATTGCATGCAAAGATATTTGTTGGACGTCCAAATTCCAGCACCACGTCAATCCAAAGTATTGTTGATGTGAGTGCTATGATGGTTGGGTTATTGGTGAGTAGGTTGATAATCCATGTGCCGCTCATGGCTATGCATAGCGATAGTATCACTGTGAATATCAATGCCTTTTTCATTACGTATTTGCCAAGTATAAAGGCTCCCTGTTGTTTGCCGGCACCCACTAGATGTCCTATGCAGATTGCTCCGCCTTGTGCTATTGCTATGCAAAATAGGTATCCAAACATCACAATGTTAACACAATATGTGCGTGTAGCCATAGCTTCCATGCCTAGCATGTTGATGAAGTAGCTGATGATGAGCTGTGATGATGAATACGACATTTGTTCGCCTGCCGATGGTAGCCCAATGCGAAGCAATTGTTTTAGCTCGGTACGCGGAAATTTGGTGAATATGTCGGTAGGGAAACGACGTATTGTGGTGCGAAAGACAATGAAAAATAGTATTGTCATTGCCAGCGTGCGCGAAATGACTGTTGAGATTGCCGCGCCTTCAACTCCCAGCGCCGGAGCACCGAATTTACCGAAAATGAGCATGTAGTTACCGGTGACGTTGAGCACATTAACAATGCCGATAACCATCATCGGAAAGTATGCTTTATTGTTGGCACGAAGTGTTGCCGAAAGTGTCATTGCAATAGCCATAACAAAGGCTCCAGCTCCTACTATGCGCATGTATGATATGCCGTAGGTTAGCATGATGCCGTGCAATCCCATTGCGCGAAGTATCGCCTCTGCCGAGAACAATAACGCGGCACTCATGGCAAGTCCGAATACAAGATTAATGATGATTGAAACACCCACCACGCGCTCCATGCGGTGATGTTGGCCGGCTCCTATATATTGACTGCACAACACTGATGTGCCGAGGTTTATCACTTCAAAAATCAAAAAGCAGAAGTTGAGTATTTGGTTCACCATGCCAACGGCGGCAACGCTCGAGTCGGAGTGCTTTGATAGCATGAACGTGTCGACGGCTCCGAGCGCCATGATTAGTAGCGTTTCTATAAATATGGGCACAGCGAGAATGGCCAAATCTCGTTTTAGCTTCGATTTTGTGTGAAAAGTCTTGTTAAACAGTGTGATAAGCGTCTCTTTCATAATAATCTGTAGTATCTATTTGCAAACCGGCTGCAAAGGTACGCATTATTTTTGAAATAATCAGCATTTATCACTGATGCTCAGCCGAGTTGAGCACCTAAACCTATTGTCAGAAAGGCATTTGACGAAGCCACTCAGCCATAAATCGATCATAGACTATGTAGCCATCACTCGATTGATAAATCAATTCGTTGTTAATCAGCTTTTTTAGTGCGGAGTTAACACTGCTTGCTGCGCGCAAATTGTGTTTCTTAATGAATTCACCTGAAAGTATTTCTTTTACGCAGCCCTCGCGTGCAATGGCTTTTAAGAGACGCACGTGTCCTGCTGAGTACGATTTTAGAAGGTCGGCATACGCATAGCTTGCCTCAGAGATTATTTGCTCCATGGCATACCTAACTAAATTGTTGTCAACATCGTGATTATAGCTGTACAATCTGTTGAGCAGACATTGCATATACCACGTGTGTCCGCTTAGTCTTGTATATATTTCGTCAAACACGCTTTGTGGCAGCACCGTTTTGTTTTTTGCAAAGAGGTCTATGGCAAAAATTGAATACTCTTCACGGTTAATAGCTTCAATTGTTAATAGTTGGGTGCTTTGGTAAAACGGTTTTTTTGACGATGTGAACATCTGTTGCATCACGTGTTGTTTGCTTCCGGCAAAAATAAAGTTCACGTTTGGCACAAATTGTATGTACGAGCGAAGTAGTGCTTCCACTCCTTTTTCGGGATATTCTGTGATTTGTTGAAATTCGTCAATGGCTATGTAGCAACGTTTATCTGACGATGCTACATATTCAAAAATCTCTTTCAGCGTGTTTTGCTCCTCTGAGGGTGAAATGTCAACGGTTATTTTGGGCATGCCGGTATATTCGTCTAACGTGATTACCGGGCGGCAACTGCGTATGAATTTGTTGATGCGTGATAGCGCTTTTTGTGGTGCTGAATCAAGTTGCCCAAGCACTGTATTAGCCAGCAACCGCACAAAATCGCCCAAGTTTTGAGTGGAATATATGTCCATGTAGAGCGTCACAATGTCTGATTGTTGCTCTCTTAAATTATAAAAAACGTGCTTTATTAGCCCGGTTTTACCCATGCGGCGTGGTGCAATAAGGGTTATGTTGCGGCCATTGTGGAGCGCATCAATAATTGTTGATGTTTCGTTTTGGCGGTCGCAAAAATATGCGGGGCTATGGTATCCTGAAATTAGAAAAGGATTGTTGGGTTTCATAATTTTAGTGTGTATTACGTAAAACACGTTACGATACTTACGTAACGCAATTATCGTAACGCAAATATCGTAACAATTTTTAGATTTACAAAATTATAGCTCC
>CAZGAN010000134.1:0-5266 GCA_964523655.1 uncultured Bacteroides sp. | reverse complement strand
TCGGTTAAAAACGAATTAGAACAATTGCGTTTAAATCTATTAAAGTAAAACTAAGAAATGATTAATCCAAGCGAGATATCGGAAGTTTTAAAAGAACAGCTTGCCAACGTCAACAGTCATGTCGCTTTTGAAGAAGTGGGCAAGGTGCTTGAGGTGGGCGATGGCGTGGCACACGTCTATGGCCTCGACAACGTCCGTGCCAACGAGCTCGTTGAATTTGAAAACGGCGTGAAAGGCGTTGCCCTCAACCTTGAGGAGAGCAATGTCGGCGTCATATTGATGAATAACGTTAACAAGGTGACCGAGGGTATGGCTGTGCGTCGCACTGGCGAGATTGCTTCTATACCCGTTGGTGACGGACTTTTTGGTCGCGTTATCAATGTGCTCGGTGAGCCTATAGACGGACGCGGCCCTATAACAGGCTCGTTGATGCGCTTACCTCTTGAGCGAAAAGCTCCCGGCGTTATATATCGTCAACCTGTAAATCAACCATTACAAACCGGCATCAAGGCTGTTGACGCCATGGTGCCAATCGGACGTGGTCAACGTGAACTTATTATTGGTGACCGTCAAATTGGTAAAACTGCTATCGCCATTGACACTATCATCAATCAACGTAAAAACTTTGAACAAGGTAAACCCGTATATTGCATATATGTAGCAATCGGTCAAAAAGCATCGTCTGTTGCTGCTACGGTTGAAACATTGCGCAAACACGGAGCTCTTGATTATACAGTAGTGGTAGCTGCAACAGCGTCAGACTCTGCTTCAATGCGCTACTACTCTCCGTTTGCCGGTGTTGCTATCGGCGAATACATTCGTGATACCGGACGCGATGCTCTCATTGTGTACGATGACTTGTCGAAACAAGCCGTGGCATATCGCGAAATATCATTGATCTTGAAACGCCCGTCAGGACGTGAAGCTTATCCGGGTGATATCTTCTATTTGCACTCACGTTTGTTGGAACGTGCTGCAAAAATCATCGACAACCAACAGGTTGCTGAGAAGATGAATGACCTGCCTGAAGCATTGAAACCTATTGTGAAAGGAGGCGGCTCTCTCACAGCTCTTCCAATCATTGAAACACAAGCAGGTGACGTGTCGGCATACATTCCTACCAATGTGATTTCAATCACTGATGGCCAGATATTCTTGGAAACTGCGTTGTTTAACCGAGGCATACGTCCGGCTATCAACGTGGGTATCTCAGTGTCGCGTGTAGGTGGTAATGCCCAAATCAAATCAATGAAGAAGGTTGCCGGTACATTGAAAATTGACCAAGCTCAATTCCGTGAGCTGGAGTCATTCACCAAATTTGGCGGTGATATGGACCCCGTTACCGCTCGCGTTATTGATAAAGGTAGAAAGAACGAACGTTTGCTCATACAACCGCAATATCAACCGTGGGATGTAGCTGACCAAGTAGCCGTGATATATTGCGGCGTGCATGGTTTGCTCGAAAATGTGCCCATGACTCAGGTTGCGGAGTTTGAGAAACAATATTTGCAACTGCTCCACGCAAAACATGCAGACGATGTGCTCGCAGTGATATCATCTGGTAAACTCACCGATGACGTAACTGAGAAACTCACTTCTGCTGCAAAAGAAGTGTCAGCACGTTTCAATAAATAAAGCTCTGTACGCACTAAATAACACATCACACATCAATTAAATGGCAACACTTAGAGAACTTAAAGGTCGCATAGGTTCGGTAGCTTCATCAGAGAAGATTACCGGAGCGATGAAGATGATTTCTTCAGCGAAAATGCACAAAGCCGAGGGCGCATTGCGTCGCCTCGTGCCGTTCCGTAGCCAAATTGAAACAATCATAGGCAACTTGTTGTCGTCAGATGCGCAGTTCTCATCAGTTTTGGTGACAGCACGTGCAGAAGTGAAACAAGTGTGTGTGGTTGTGTGGGGTAGTGATGACGGATTGTGCGGAGCCTACAATGTTAACATCTACAAACGCTTGATAGCATACATAGCTGAAATTCGTGAGCAAGTCGGCAAAAAAGCACATATTGCTGTGATGCCGATAGGCAAAAAAATAACATCAGCTGTGTCAAAACTCAAGCTCGCCAATGTTGAAATGGTCAGCGCAAAAGAAGGCATTGACTCAAAAACTGAAGGCGATAGTGTTAACAACTTTATTGCATATCTGCAGCAACAATTTGAAGATGGCACGTACGACCGCATTGATGCCTTGTATATGAACTACATCAGCGCAGGCCGTCAGCGTGCAAAAACACTTCAATTGTTACCCGTTCTCCCTGAAACTTTCACGACCGACGGCAAAGCCGTGACTGGTCGTCCCTACTTGTTTGAGCCCGATGCTAACAACATCTTTAACACGGTGTTGCCGATGTATCTGATGGCAACCATGCAAGATGTTTTCACTCAAAATCGTGCGTCTGAGGCTGCTGCCCGCGTGATGGCGATGCAAAGTGCAAACGACAATGCTAAGAGCTTGCTCGAACAACTACAACTTGAATATAACAAACTGCGTCAACAATCAATCACCAGTGAGCTGCTCGACATTGTCGGCGGCCAGGTGCACGATTAAATAAACAGTATCTGCAATTAACCTAATAATTAATCGAAGTCAAATTAACAAGAAATCCAATCAATGGGTAGTGTAAAAGAATACTTCACTTCATTAGGGTCGGGCTTTGCAAGTCTCATCAAGGGCATGCAAGTAACCGGTAAAGAGTTTATAACCCCTAAAATTACGGAGCTATATCCTGAGGACCGTGACACATACAAATGGCCCGACCGCTTCCGTGCAATTCTAACTCTCAAGTATGACAACGAAGGCAATCACAAGTGCATTGCCTGCGGCTCATGTGAGCGCAATTGCCCCAACGGAACAATCACTTTGCAAACAAAAATGGTTGAAACGTTGACAGGCAAAAAGAAAAAACTTGATAAGTATATGTATGACCTGGGCAGTTGCACTTTCTGCCAGCTCTGCGTATCTAACTGTCCAACCAATGCGATTGAATTCTCAAACGACTTCGAGCAAGCTGTTTTCACTCGTGAAAAATTGGTAAAACAGCTCAACTATCTCCCCGAGAAAGAAGAGCCCGCTCCAACCCCTGAAGAAATAGCTAAAGCAGCAGCAGAGCGAGAAGCGAAAATTGCAGCAGCGAAAGCTAAAGCTGCTGCTTTGAAGGCTGCAAAAGATGCTGCAGCTGCTGGCGGCGAAGGTGCACCGGCTGCATCGAAACCCGAAACTGAAGAAAATAAATAACCTCAAAATATGGAATCAGTAGGAAGTATCATCATGTACTTGATTATTGCAGTGTCAATAATCGTATTCTCGGTACTGGCTGTCACCACACGCAAAATATTGCATGCTGCAACCTATCTGCTGTTTGCTCTATTTGCAACGGCTGCCCTTTATTTCCAACTCGACTATGAGTTCTTGGGCGCTGTACAAATAGCTGTTTACGCTGGCGGCATTGTGGTGCTGTTCGTATTCTCGATTTTGCTTACAAGCAAACCCGGAGACAATTCAGACAAACTTGCGTCTAAGTCGCGAGTTATGGGACTAATTGCATCAATTGCGATGTTGTTAGTGAGTGGTTACTCTTTGTTATCTCGTTGCGAGTTCTTCTCTGCAGCACCTAAACAAGAGGAAGCTCTTACCATACACAAGATCGGCGAATCGCTACTCGGTAGCGGCGCAGGACAGTATTTATTGCCATTTGAAGCAGTGAGTGTGCTCTTGTTAGCATGTATCATTGGCGCAGTAGTAGTGGCTCGTAAACGTTAAACACAGCAATTATGGAACTAACAGCAATTTATTACCTCATACCCAGTTTGATTATGTTCTGCTGCGGTGTGTACGGGTTTATAACCCGCAAAAACATGATTGCGATATTGATCTCGCTTGAGTTAATGCTCAACTCGGTTGATATCAACTTTGTTGTGTTTAACCGATTCTTGTTTCCCGGCGAGCTAGAGGGTATGTTCTTCACCCTTTTTGCGATCGCTATTGCAGCGGCGGAAACAGCATTAGCTATTGCAATCATCATTAACATTTATCGTGCGGCGAAAAACATCGACGTCACCGGTCTTAACCAAATGAAATTTTGAGCCCTATGGATATAACCTTACCGATACTCATTTTGGCTATACCCCTATTCAACTTCCTGTTGTTGGGCATTGCCGGATGTAAGATGAGCCACAAGCTCGCCGCAGGTTTTGGCATAGCCGGCATGGGAATATGCTTATTGTTGAGCTATTTCACTGCCTTTAATTACTTTTTTAGCGAAAACCCCTTGTTTCAGACGGTGCTCGCCGATGGTGGCGTAGAGCGTCTGCAATATGTCGTATTCAACCAAACATGGTTGGCATTTACCGAAAACTTGGTAATCAAGTTAGGATTCTTGCTTGACCCGATTTCGGCGCTCATGTTGGTAGTAATCACAACTATTTCGTTCTGTGTGCACGTATATAGTTATGGCTATATGCACGGAGAGCGTGGCTTCCAACGCTATTATGCGTTCCTCTCATTGTTTAGTTTCTCAATGTTGGGTCTGGTTGTAGCAACCAACATCTTCCAAATGTATATATTCTGGGAGCTTGTGGGTGCATCATCATACCTACTCATTGGTTTCTATTACACCACACACGCAGCAGTATCAGCATCTAAGAAAGCGTTCATCGTGACACGTTTCGCTGACCTCGGTTTCTTGATCGGTATCTTGCTATTGTCGTACTACACCGATACATTTGATTTCATCAAACTCACCACCGACTCTTCTTGGGTGCTCGCATCAACCGAAGGCGCAACCTTCATGGGTGCATCAGTCCTCACATGGGCACTCGTGCTCATCTTCATGGGTGGTATGGGTAAATCAGCAATGATGCCGTTGCACATTTGGTTGCCTGACGCTATGGAAGGCCCAACTCCGGTGTCTGCACTTATCCACGCTGCTACCATGGTTGTTGCTGGTGTGTTCTTGGTTGCACGCATGTTCCCGGTATATATGTTGGAAGGCGCCGCAACAACAATTATCGCAATTGTTGGTGCCGCAACAGCATTTTATGCAGCAATGGTTGCATGCGCACAAATTGATATCAAACGTGTGCTTGCGTTCTCAACCATTTCACAAATTGCATTTATGATGGTGAGCCTTGGTGTTGCCTCAGCCGGAAACGGTGCTGTTGAGCATCATGGTTTGGGTTACATGGCCGGTATGTTCCACTTGTTCACACACGCAATGTTTAAAGCATTGTTGTTCTTGTGCGCAGGTTC
>CAZGAN010000133.1:0-5503 GCA_964523655.1 uncultured Bacteroides sp. | reverse complement strand
ACGACCCCGAGATTACAAATCACGTGCTCTGGCCAACTGAGCTAAAGAGGCATTGTCAATTTACTCGTGCAAATTTGAGTTTGTTTATCTCTCGTTTGCGGTTGCAAAGTTACAACAAGTTTTTGAATTACCAAAACATTTCGAACTTTTTTTTCTGAAAATTTCAAGGCGTGCAAATTAACATGGTCAATATCACAATATTAGCATTGAAAAAATTTTTGTCATTTTTTTTGGCGAAAAATCGGCATAGTGAGGAAACAGCGAGTTTCAGCGATTTTGAGCGAAGAGCGAGTGGACACCATATTTATTAATCTTTTTTGTTTGCATTGTTGATTTTATTTGCTAATTTTGTGGCATAGCATGCACAGTGCTTATATTAATAGTAACATACAAACCAAAATTTAACAACATATACCATCATGAAACAAGACATTGCTTCGCGCCTTAACTTGTTGCGCTCGCAAATGGCAGCCCACAAAGTGGACGCCACTGTTATTCCCCAAACTGATCCTCACCAAAGTGAATACATTGCCGACCACTGGCAATTGCGTCGTTATTTCAGCGGATTCACCGGAAGCGCCGGTCAACTCGTCGTTACTGCTGACAAGGCTTTGCTTTGGACCGACTCACGCTATTTCATTCAATCAACTCAACAAATCGCCGGTACAGAAATCGTTTTGATGAAAGACGGTTTGAGCGAAACCCCGTCAATTGCAGAGTGGTTAGGCGAAAATCTAGCTAAAGGTGCTGTTGTTGGCATCGATGGTATGGTGTTTAGCGCTACCGAGACCGGAAACTTGCGCACAGCTATGGCTCGCCACGGCAAGAGCGTGGTCACTGACTTTGACCCCGCATGTGCATGGCCCGATCGCCCCGCCCTACCCCAATGCAAAGCTTTTGTGCACGACATTAAATACGCAGGCGAAAGCGCTGCCAGCAAAATAGCTCGTTTGCTTGCCGAGGCAGAAAAAGCAGAAATGGCGAAATCAGTATTTATTTCTGCTCTCGATGAAATTGCATGGACACTCAACATTCGTTCGAACGATGTGACATATAATCCGGTTGCTACATCTTTCTTATATCTATCAGCTAAAGGTTCAACACTGCTTATTGACCCGGCAAAACTCACTGACGAGGTTAAGAACTATCTTGCAGAGCAAGGTGTTGCTACAGCAGACTATGCTGATGTGAAAGAATTTATTGCAGCTCTTCCGGCTGACGATGTTGTGCTCGTAGAACCGGGCCGCAATGCCGTGGCTATTGTAGAAGCTCTCGGAGAGCGTGCCGTGCTCGGTGCATCAGTAGCTGCAGTGCCTAAAGGTTGCAAAAACGATGTGCAAGTGGCAGGTGTGCGCGCAGCTATGGCTCGCGACGGTGTTGCACTTGTGAAATCATTCATGGAAATTGAGAAACGTGCAGCCGGCGAAGGCGAACCCCTCACCGAACTTGGTGTATGCGAAATTTTGCGCCGCTACCGCAGCCAGCAGCCCTTGTTCTTCGATGAAAGCTTCGGCACAATTGCAGGATATGCCGGACACGGTGCTATTGTGCACTACGAGCCCACAGAAGAGAGCGATGTGCCTGTGGTAAACGGCAACTTGCTACTCGTTGACAGCGGTGCGCAATATCTTGATGGCACAACCGACATCACACGCACAGTATCGCTCGGCACACCTAACGAATTGCAAAAACGCGACTTCACCCTAGTGATGAAAGGCCACATTGCACTTGGCACAATGATATTCCCGGCAGAGACACGCGGAGCACAGCTCGATGCAGTTGCACGTATGTTCCTCTGGCGCGAAGGTTTGACATATCTCCACGGCACAGGTCACGGTGTAGGTCACTTCTTGAACGTGCACGAAGGCCCGCAATCAATACGCCTCAACAACACCCCCACCCCGTTGATGCTCGGCATGATTACTTCAAACGAACCCGGACTTTATCGCGAAGATGTGCACGGCATACGTTGCGAGAATCTTGTGCTCACCGTTCCGGCTATGACTACCGAGTTTGGCGAATTCCAAAAATTTGAGACTCTCACACTCTTCCCATTTGATTTGAAGCTCTTTGACACTTCAATCATGACAGACGAAGAAATTGCATGGGTGAACGATTACCACAACACCGTGCGCACAATACTCACACCGATGCTCGACACCGATGAAGAGCGTGCATGGCTTGCTGCTAAAACCGCACCCCTCACACATTAATATATAGAACACTAAAATAATGGCTTTAATTATTCCCGTTCGCGGCTTCGACCCCAAAATTGGCGAAGGCTGCTTTCTTGCAGAGAATGCAACAATCATCGGCGACACAACCATCGGCAACGAATGCTCAGTGTGGTTTAACACCGTGCTCCGCGGAGATGTCAACACCATCACAATCGGAGACCGTGTGAACATACAAGACGGCTCTGTGCTTCACACTCTTTATCAAAAATCGACCATCGAGATTGGTAATGACGTGTCAATCGGCCACAATGTGACTATACACGGAGCAAAGATACATGACTACGCACTCATAGGCATGGGCGCTGTGGTGATGGACGATGCTGAAGTTGGCGAAGGCGCCATCGTTGCTGCCGGTGCTGTGGTGCTTTCTCGCACAAAAATCGGCCCGGGCGAGCTCTGGGGCGGTGCTCCCGCAAAATTCATCAAGAAAGTTGATCCGGAGCAAAGTCGCGAAATGAACCAAAAAATTGCTCACAACTATCTCATGTACTCAAAGTGGTACGACCAAGATGAGAAATAAGTAGCTTTTTTCGGCCGCGTGATGCGGCTAGCAATATTAGTACTTGGCCCTGCAGCTAACTCCTGCAGGGCTTTTTATATGCGGGCGCTATAGGTGTAAATAACGTGAAAATTTGTGAAGTTATACGAAGTTGTCAATTCTATTTCATAATTTTGCAATTAGATGCTGTCACAAACCGTGATAACACCCTTTTTAACCAATAAACAAACACATTACAACTAACAATAATTGCCTAAAATCATTATTGATGAAACGTTTTATATTTACTATTTTGGGGGCATTGGCACTCATGATTGCCTCTGCAGCGCCGATAAAGGTTGCATGCGTGGGTAATAGCATTACCTACGGATTTCTCGTAGAAAATAGAGATTCGCTCAACTATCCGGCGCAATTACAGCGACTGCTTGGTGATGATTATCAAGTGCTTAACTGCGGCAAATCAGGCGCAACACTGCTGCGCAAAGGTCACCGCCCGTACAACGAACAAGCTGAATACACTGCCGGTCTTGAATTTGTGCCCGACATTGTGGTGATGCACCTCGGAGTGAACGACACCGACCCGCGCAACTGGCCGAACTATAACAGCGAATTTGTGAGCGACTACACAACGCTCATCAACGATTTTCGTCGTGTAAACCCGAAAGTGCGCATTCTCATCGCAGAGCTAACACCGCTGAGTGCACGTCACTTCCGCTTCCGCTCAGGCACACGCGATTGGCGTTTGCAAGTACAAGAAGCGATAAGAAACGTGGCTAAATATAATAATGTGGAACTTATAGATTTCAACGAGCCTTTCCGCGATCGCCAAAATCTGTTGATTGACGGCATACACCCAACAGCCGCCGGAGCTACCGTGCTCGCACAAGAAGCATACTGCTGCATCACCGGCAATTTCGGCGGGTTGAAACTACCTGAATATTATCAAAGCGGCATGGTGATGCAACGCAATCAGCCCATACACATTTCTGGGCGCAGCAATGCTCACGCCAACATAAAAGTTACGCTTAACGGACAATCAGCCGGCGTAAAAGCTAGCAATACCGGTCACTGGAGCGTAGTTATGCCACCTCTTGCCACCGGCACAGGCTATGAAATGACAGTCACCGATGGCGAAACAACATACAAATACACCGACATCATGGCCGGTGAATTGTGGATAGCAAGCGGTCAAAGCAACATGGAGTTCACGCTCAACGAATGCAAAGGTGGACGCGAAACAATAGCAGCATGCGCTGACCCAATGATACGCATCTACGACATGAAACCGGTGGCTCGCACCAACGACGAAGTGTGGAGCCAGGAAGTGATTGAAAAAATTGACCGTAACGAGCACTACACACCCACTAAATGGCAAACAATAAGCCCGGAAAATGCCGGCAGATTTTCAGCCGTAGCATACTATTTTGCAAAATCGCTTCGCGACAGCCTCGATAACGTGCCCATCGGCATCATTTCAAATGCTGTTGGCGGCTCAACAATTGAGTCGTGGATTGACGTGAACACGCTTGAAATGGGCATGCCCGAAGTGCTGATAAATTGGCAAAAGAACGACTACGTGCAACCGTGGTGTCAAGGCAGAGCTATCAAAAACATAGGCGAAAATCGTCCGCAAGGGCGCCATCCCTACGAGCCGTCATACCTCTACTCAGCCGGAATGCGCCAGTTTGAGGGCATGAGCATTGCCGGTGTGATTTGGTATCAAGGAGAATCGAATGCGCACAATATTGAAGTGTACGAAGGGCTATTCAACCTGTTCACTCAAAGTTGGCGCCGCGCGTTCAACAACGAAAACTTGCCAATATATTTTGCACAGCTAACAAGCATAAACCGCCCGTCATGGCCGCAATTTCGCGATAGCCAACGCCGTCTTGCCGAGCAAATCAGCAACGTGCACATGACTGTAATCACAGACCTTGGCGACTCGCTCAACGTGCACCCAACGAATAAACGTCCCGTTGGCGAGCGCATGGCTCGACAAGCATTGAAATACACCTACGGTCACAGCAATTTATCAGCCGACGGCCCACGTCCGCTCAGCGCAATAGCCAACGGTAACAGCGTGACTGTTAGCTTCAGCGATGCTGCAAACCTTCACACATCAGATGGCGAAGCTATTAAGACTTTCGAACTTGCTGAAATTGACGATGTTTACTACCCGGCTACAGCCACTGTCTCAGCTGACGGCGTCGTGACACTGAGTAACGATAAAGTTAGCCGTCCACGATATGTGCGCTACGGTTGGCAACCGTTCACTCACGCAAATCTTGTGAATGAAGCCGGACTGCAAACATCAACATTCAAACTTGAAGTCGACAACGCTGCCGACTATAACACCGAAAAAGGCTATGAATACGGTGTTTCTGCCGCCTTTGGTGCAAACATTAACGGCAAAGTCATAGCTGCCGGAGGCGCTAATTTCTCCGAAAATCCGCTTGCCAACGATAGCAAAAAGCAATATTATAAAGGTATTTACAGCATCAGCGAAGAGGGCACCGAGCGCATTGGCACACTTCCCCAAGCCATTGCTTACGGCGCTACAGCAACAACAGCGAAAGGTGCTGTGCTCATTGGCGGATGCAATGAAAACGGAGCGCTCAACACTGTTTATTTGCTCAACACAAATGGCAATAACGTAAGCATCAGCGAACTTCCGTCTCTACCTTGCACACTTGATAATGCCGGAGCATGCGCTGTTGGCAACAAGGTGTATGTTGCAGGAGGTAATGTGAACGGCACACCATCAACA
>CAZGAN010000132.1:0-5513 GCA_964523655.1 uncultured Bacteroides sp. | reverse complement strand
GACCATCCGGATGCGGGCGCAATAAATTGACGCCCCTACAGAGGCTGACGCTCTGTACTGCAATGGGGTGGCTGACGCGGGAGGCGAGTGTGTGGGTCGTACGAGTGCGGCTGACGCGGGAGTGTAAACTAAAATGACTATTTTTGACAACCTATTTAGTAAAACGGCAACCGAATCTTATAATGTTAACCATTTTTCAGAAGATATATTCACATGAGAAAGTATTTATTTGGTTAATTTGTGTTAATATATTGGGGAAGGGTAATTTTATTTGTACATTTGCCAAAATTAACTAATAAACTATACCCACATGAAAAGAGTCTCTATCTTGATCACATTACTATTAGGCTTGTTGCCTTTTACAAGCTTTGCGAAGAAGGCCGTAGAGGGTCTTGTGCAAGAATATCAGATGGAGGGAGCCGGAATGACAACCGGAAATGCTCAACAGGTGAAAGTTAGCATCCTCTCATCGAAAAAGGACATTAATGATGCCGAGTTTGGCAAGTGTGCAGTGCACGGAGTGCTATTTCTCGACTACGATGACACTACCAACAGTGGATTTGGCTCGTCAGCGTCACATAAGTGTATTATGGGGACCCCAACAGCCGAGCAGGAACACATTGATTTTTTTGAGCCATTCTTCAATAATGGTGACTGCAACAAGTATGTGCAAGTTGTAGGAGAAACGCGAAGAGTAGTAAAAGTAGGCAAGCAGTGGAAAACTTCGGTAACAGTGAAAGTCAACACTAATGCGCTGAAAAAAGACCTCCAAAAACAAGGTTTATTAAAAAATTTAGGTTCGGGATGGTAACAAAGGTTTCAAAGATTCTTGCGGTAATTGTAGCGACAATTATGCCAACAGTTGTTTGTGCGCAAGAGAACAGAGTGGTACGTATGCCAGAGATACATGGCGAAACAGTACAAAAAGAGTACACGCGTGCGAACGAAGGATTTTGGATGTCGGCAGACGTGTCGGGAGGTTATTCATGCCGACTCACGCGTCCAAACATAGGCTACAGCGAAATAGACGTTGCCGGCGGATATCGTTTTAACGAGTATTTGCGCGTTGGTGTTGGTGTTGGAGCACGCTATTATTTTGATCGCGAGACGGCTCGTCGTACTAGTAGTACTGACTGGGGCTTCCCATTGTATCTCACGGTGCGAGGTAATTTTATACCGACACAATACCGGACGGTTGTGCCGTTTTATGCATTTGATTTTGGTACGACGGTAAAAGATGGCGTAATGATTCGTCCGACAGTAGGTTTACGCATAGGCCAAATGCGGTCAGCGTTTATCGTAGCATTATCGTATGTTGGACAATTCACCGAAGGATTAGATTATGGCATTGATGATGTAAATTATATGCCATTTGTTTCGCTACGATTAGGCTACGAATTTTAAGCAAACATCAATAATTGAGAAATATGAAAACGAGTGTAATAGTCATTGCAATTGCAATGACAGCAATGACAGTAAGCATAAACGGATGTAGGTCACAACAAGAGATAAGTTCGACCTACTCCACATACCAATTGAAAACCACGAGTTTAGGCATCACTAATAGTGGCATACACACGCTCAGAGCGTGGGGCAAAGGAGCTACGAAAGCAAAAGCAATAGAGCAAGCGAAGAAAAATGCCGTTTACGATATAATATTTAACGGCGTGAGCGGAGGTAATAGTAGTGACTACAAAGCCATAGTCACAGAAGTAAATGCTCGTGAACGCTATCAGGAATATTTCGATAGATTTTTTGCAGATGGCGGAGAGTATCAGAGATTTGTTACAGAGTCATCAAATGAAGATAAATCAAGAGTAAAGTCAAAGGGCGATTCGCGTGAAAACTACGGCGTAGTGGTCGATGTAGATCGCTCGGCCTTGAGACGGCAACTAGTTGAAGATGGAATTTTAGTAAAATAATAAAATCAAAATAGTCATGAAAGCAATAAGAACAATAATTTTGACAGCCATAAGTATCATTGGAGCAGCCACTATGTCGGCAGGAGCACCACCAACAGTGATGGTACTTCCTGATAAGACATGGTGTAATGAGATGGGCTACGTGATACGTAGTGAACGCAATGGGAAAACGCGTGTCAGTGAAGACTATGACAAGGCGTTTTTGAATTCGGATCTAAAGAATGTAGTAGTAAACCTAAACGACTTGCTAAAGGAGAATGGGTTGCCACCGAAAGACTTTGGAGCAACGTCAGAGATAGACGACGATGAGGAAGCCGAAGAAGAGATGTTTGAAGGTGCAGAAAGCGGAGAAGGATTGGCAGAAAACTCATACGAAGCAGTGCTGAACAAGCTGAAACCAGATATCATCATCAAGATTGGATGGAACGTCAACAAGCAAGGTTTCAACTACAATGTGTCGTATCGACTTGAGGCGCTTGATTCATATACCGGAAAGAGTATAGCAGCCGTAACGGCAGAAACTGCGACCGTGAAAACCACAGTAGGATTGGCAGCATGTATTAAGAATGCGGCAACAGAGCACATGGATAATTTTGTGTCGAAGTTGCAATCACATTTTGACGATTTGCAAGCTAACGGAAGAGAAGTTACGGTAACACTTCGTATAATAGACAATGGCTCGGGCACAAATTTCAATACGGAATTTGGAGGACAGGAGCTGAATGAGATAATACATCAATGGATGGATGATAACACCGTGAATCACTCGTATTCAGAGCGTAATGCGACACGTAATAGATTGCAGTACGAGCAAGTGCGCATACCATTTAGAGATTCGCGAGGCACATCAATGCAAGCGCGCCAATTTGTGGCACAGTTGCAAAAGTATTTGAAGAGCAATTTTGGAATTGTTGCAGAAAATACGACAAAAGGACTTGGCGCCGGAAGATTATACATCGGAGAAAAATAACAAAAAGCACAAGCAACATGAAAATCATACATAAAATAGCACTCTGTGCTGTAACAACAACACTGGCGCTCAGTGTGTCAGCACAAAACCAATGTGATATTGACATGTCGATTGCAAATATCACAAAAGGAGAAGTTGTGCCTGAGGAAGTTAATCAGCGACTAGAGGCAAAGCTGTCAACAACGTTGGCACATGCCGGAGTAGTTGCATCAGACTATGATGCTCAATTTTTTATAGCCGGTCGATTTGACGATGCATACAATGATGTAACATCGGGCCCATCATCGAAAAGTGTGATAAAGACAACACTGACACTCATGATTGGCGATGCCGTGAATCAAAAGGTTTTTGCCACAGAATCATTTGAGTTGAAAGGAGTAGGATCGACCGATGTGCTAGCGTATACAAAGGCATTGAATCAGATTAATGCCAAAAATGCGAAGTTACTGGCATTGGTGCAAAAGGGAAGAGATAGAATCATTGAATATTACAATGCGAACTATACTACTTTGCTGAATAAGGCAAGAACAGCAATGGCAAACCGTGATTATGATGAGGCACTTTTCTATGCGACATCAATACCATCGTGCTGCAATGGCTATGATGAGGCACAATCGCTGACATTGAAAATATATTCGGATAATACCAACTACATTTCGCAACAGTTGTTGGCGCAAGCAAGAGCAGCGTGGTCAGCGAGTCCGGATGCAGAAGGAGCGCGACAAGCACAATACTATCTGGCGCAAATAGATCCGTCATCATCGTCGTATGCAGCGGCACAGACATTGAGCAATGAAATCACCAAAACAACGCAAAAGCAATGGAATTTTGAGCATGTGCAGAAGTATAAAGACGAAGTGGCATTAGAAAAGCAGCGCATAGAAGCGGCTAAACAGGTTGCTGTGGCATGGGCAAAACGTAAACCGCGCACAGTAAACAGATATATTTTTATACGCTAATCATATATACCCATTTATAAAACCATCTAAATCAAATAATTATGCATTACGCAAAGAAGGCTATAAGTGCAATAGCACTTGGAGGCATTGTGATAGGAACAATGCTAGCGAAGGACACAGCCACAGAGTCATTAGTAAACAACTACATGCGTAGTTCGATTTACACAATACTATTAAACTCAACGGAGCAAAACGCACGCTATGAGCAAGAAGCTAAAGATGCAGAGCAAAACAAGGATGCGATTGTGCAAGCCGTATCATCAATAGCATCGAAAGATAGCGTGTCAGATAGCGGCTCATTATTCTCATTGCCCGCTGAGCTATTTCCAACTATTGAGATACCGGCACAGTTTAATGATCACAATTTGGCAGAGCGCGTGATTAACTACGAGACATGGAAAGAAGGTATTACCGAAGACGAGGCAAAACAATACAATCAACCATCAAAGACGAAATCGTTTGGTAAGTTTGCAAAAAGTTTAGCCGGCAGTGCCTTGGGAGCTGCATCAGGAAAAGATGGGTCATCGATGCTAAAAGTAGACGAAGTTGATGATTATGCACCGGCTGTACTTCACAAATATCTTACAAAATCGAATGTTGCATCTAATATGTTGGCAAAATGGTATGACTATTCAGCCGACAATGCAAATCACTGGGATCTAAATCTTGTGACCGAGCGCGGAAACTATAATTTCACAGCAGATGAGCTATCACGTGCAGCTCAAGACCAAGCTCTGTCAGCAAAAATTAGTGAGACTGCATTTAATATGATTGACAACACGTATGTCGTTGCTGTCAATCTCAGATTCCGCTCGTATCAAGCCGTTCAGGAAGAAGCAGCAGCCATGGCAAAAGCGGCAGGATCGGCCTTAGGAGGCATAGGAAGTTTGGCAGCACAAGCAGCATCAACGGCATCGTCGTTTGCAGTTGGTGAAGGATACACAGTGCAAGCAGTGTCATTTCTCTATAAGCTCAAATGGAACGATGATTTGAACCAAAAGTTTGCAGTAGATATATATGAAAAGAATGCAACAATCGAAGATTTGATTAGTTCAGGTATATGCGAACTTGAGTTTGTTGGAAAGAGTAAGGCGCATGCGAATGTGCGTCAACGCGTCATATCAAACAAGCCAATGAGTGAGTTGGTAAAACGCGCTACAGCACGTGCAATTGATGCGTCAATAGCTAAGTTGCAAGAGACAAATGAAGTTTTCCGCACTGTTACACCGATTATAGGTGGAGATGGCAATGGAACTATCTATGCAGCAATAGGCACAAAAGAAGGATTGAGCGACAAAGATACGTACGAGATTCTAGAAGCATCAGAAGATGCAAACGGACACATACAGTACAAGTCGGTTGGAGAAGTGAAGCCGGTGAAGGGTAAGATATGGAATAACCTTTACGGTGCAGAGGAAGAGGCTGCAGAAAATGCAGTTGATTCGAAGTCAGCTGATAAGGATTTTGACAATGATGCAGTTAGCCTAGGACAAACCGAATTTAAAGGTAAGAAAGGTGACTATGTTGGATATTTTCTTCGTTTGAAAAAGAAAAAATAAATCAGTTATAGCTATATTATAAAACCTCACAGTGCCTCATTGCGTAGGCACTGTGAGGTTTTATATTTTCGGTGGGTAAGCCGTGGAAGGAAGTAAGAAGTAA
>CAZGAN010000131.1:0-5562 GCA_964523655.1 uncultured Bacteroides sp. | reverse complement strand
TGCATCTATTAGCACGGAGCGCATCACGCGTCGCGCACCAACTTCGCGCATATTTGCATAGTTTTGAAACGACTCACTAAATAGCACATACGGCGAAATTGTGGTAATTGACTCATCCCAGTTGCGCACTTTCACCGTGGTCAATGAGATATCCTCAACCTCTCCATTTGCTCCGGCTTTATCAACAATAATCCAATCGCCCTTCTTGAGCATATTATTTGCCGACAACTGCACGCCCGCAACAAGTCCGAGTATCGTGTCTTTAAACACCAACATCAAAACAGCCGACGTTGCGCCTAGAGCCGTGATTATTGCGCCCGGACTTCTGCCGCAAAGTATACTGATGGCTATAATAATCGCTATGCAAGTGATTATTATTTGCACCATCTGCAGCAAACCCTTCGACGAGTGCTCTTCTATATGATTATCATCAACCAACTTCACATACAAACTTCGAGCCATGCGGTTTATCAAAAACCACACCGCCCAAACTATGTAGATATTGGTTATCTTGATTGTCCAAACATACAGTTGCTCAGAGTGAGACGCCACAACCAGCGGCAAATAATGACTCACTATCAATGCCGGAAGCAATTGTCCCATGCTTCTGAGCACACGCTTATTGAGTAGAGCATCATCCCAATTAGTTCTTGTGTGATGAGTGATAAACACCACTGCAGGCACCACTAATCGTGCCCACAACTCATACGCCAGCCATGCCAAAAGCGCAATCACTGCAACCGAGCACCATCCCGCCCACTGCGCAGCTACCGACGCATCAACATAGCCCGACAAAAACTCAATGAAAAACTCTCTCATTCTTTTTTATTTCTTCTTTAACACCATTGCTGTGCGCGACGGCAAATACAGACGCAGCCACTCTACCCCGGCCGGAGCATATAGCTCATCATGTTGTGTCAAATGCTCAACACTGTCATCTACATTATTGTAGCCGCCAAACTCACTGCGGTCAGTATCGAGCACAACCTTATAACTGCCACCGGGTGCTAGTATGCCATACCCGTCAAACGACTTCGACGGATTAAAATTAAACACAAACACAAGATTGCCGCGCATAAATGCCAACACTTGGTCATCATCTTTTTCCCACAACTTGCGCACCGGCTTCGACTGGAAGTTATACACTCCGCTCACTGTCTCTATCATTGCGTTATCAAAATTGTTGAGAAAATGATACTTCAAATTCGGATTATCCACCAAATTCCACTGACGGCGCGCATACTTATGGCTCCAGCCATTGCCTTCGCGCGGGAAATCTATCCACTCCGGATGTCCAAACTCATTACCCATGAAGTTCAAATATCCACCGTTGATAGTGGCGAGCGTAACAAGACGCATCATCTTGTGCAATGCCATGCCGCGGGCAACGGTCATATCATCGTCGCCAACCATCATGTGCCAATACATTTCCTTATCTATAAGACGGAATATCACCGTTTTATCGCCTACCAGCGCTTGGTCATGACTCTCAACATAGCTTATTGTTTTCTCATCGGCACGACGGTTTGTCAACTCCCAGAATATTGATGTGGGGTGCCAATCTTCGTCCTTCTTTTCCTTGAGCAACTTAATCCAATAATCAGGTATGCCCATTGCCATGCGATAATCAAATCCCATGCCGCCATCCGATACCGGCAATGCCAAGCCGGGCATTCCGCTCATTTCCTCGGCTATTGTGATTGCATGCCGATTTATTGAGTGTATCAACTTGTTTGCAAGGGTCAGATATGTTATTGCATTTGTGTCCTGACCACCGTTGTAATAGTCGCCATAGCCTCCAAATGCCTGGCCCAAGCCATGATTATAATAAAGCATTGAAGTCACTCCGTCAAAACGAAATCCGTCAAAACGATACTCTTCAAGCCAGTATTTACAGTTCGACAACAAGAAATGCAACACCTCGGTCTTGCCATAGTCAAAGCAAAGCGAATCCCATGCCGGATGTTCTCGCCTTCCGTCTCCGTAGAAATATAAATCTCCGGTGCCGTCAAGACGTCCCAAGCCTTCAACCTCGTTTTTCACAGCATGACTATGCACTATGTCCATAATCACTGCTATGCCTAGTTCGTGGGCTCGGTCTATAAGGCTCTTCAACTCTTCGGGTGTGCCAAATCGCGACGATGCCGCAAAGAAACTCGACACATGATAGCCAAACGACCCATAATACGGGTGCTCTTGTATAGCCATAATCTGTATCGCATTATAGCCATCAGCTGCTATGCGCGGCAACACATTATCGCGAAATTCTACGTATGTGCCAACGCCTTCACGGTCTTGCGACATGCCTATGTGACACTCATATATCAACAATGGCTTCACATCGGGCACAAATCCGTCTACCTTCCATTCGTATGCCTTCTCCGGGCTCCACACTTGTGCCGAAAATATCTTTGTACTTTCATCTTGCACCACACGTGTGGCGTATGCGGGTATGCGCTCGCCTCCGCCGCCGGGCCATGTCACTGCCATCTTATACAACTCGCCGTGATGCAACGCATCAGCAGGAAGCTCTGCCTCCCACACTCCGTTTTCTTTGCGTGTGAGTCCGTACTCAGGCTTGCTTTGCCAGCCCGAGAAGTCGCCTATCAATGTGATGCTGTCGGCATTCGGCGCCCATTCGCGGAACACCCATTCGCCTTTTGCCGTGCGATGCAATCCGAAGTAATTGTGCGCATTAGCAAAACCGTCAAGGTTGCGGCAACCTTTAACCAACTCTTTCTCACGGCGTAAAGCCTCGTTATGACGACCCTCTATGGCTTCGTTGAAGGGTTCCAGCCACGGGTCGTTTTTCACGATATTGAGCATTTTCTTTCGCGCTTGTGCTTTACCTATTGTCTTTTTTTTGATAGCAGTCATGATATATATTCAGTTATAAGAATCCATTTTGCATAACGATGCAAATTTACAAAAAAATTCCTTATTTGCAACACTACTTTTTTCCTTCTACTCGTTATGCATACTTTTACACATTTATTTAAATAATCATAAAAGGCTACCCTCTCTCTGTGATTCCCCTAATTTTTTTGTTACTTTTGCAATAGACAATCACACTATTCCTCTCTCAATGGATACACCACATATCATTATCATTCCCTTGCTCATGGTTGGTAGCATGCTTTTAGCAGCCGCTACTATCGCCATTTTTGTGCCCCGCTCTGCCTCGGCTCTCATCGCAATGGTTGCTATGTTGGTGTGCAATGCTAGCCACGCTGCTTCTTTTGAAACCAAAACTTTCATCTTTTGGGCTATCGCTGCTGTCATTGCTATCGCTATTGACTTCATGCTCCCAAAACAAGTTGCAAAATCGCGTGTCGGCGTCCCATTCATCAGCGGCGGTGCCGTTGTTGGCATGACTCTTGGCATGCTCCTCAACACAATGGCCGGCATCATCACCGGTGCCGCTGTCGGCGCACTCCTCGGTGCTATCGCTTTCGCTAACACACCGGCGGGTCACCCAATGCAATTCCCTTCGTCTAAATTTTTCAACTATTTTGCTGCGAAAGGATTACATGCCATTGTCACAATGTCGATTGTCGGAGCAATCCTTATTCAAATAATCTCTTAACCACGCAAAATCTATATGACTCGATATATTTTACTCATCATATCTTCTATTTGCATAGCTCTCAATCTTTCCGCTCAAAAAATCAAACCCGAGCACCCGGATATGCAAAAAATCAAACAAGAATCTACCGATCCTAACTCAAAATACTACTATCCAAAGCTCCTCGCCATGTTCATGAGCAATGACACGGTGATGACTAACGAAGATTATAAATACTTCTACTACGGCACTATGTTCCAAGAAGATTATAATCCTTATCGCACCAACCCTTACCAACAGGAATTGCGCATTGCCGAGCCGCTTTACTACAAGCAAGAAAACCTCACTCGCGCTGAGCGTACTACCATCGAAAATCTTGCTAAAAAAAGCCTCGAAAACAACCCTATAGACCTGCGACAACTAATGTATCGCGTTTACGTCTACGAGCAAAACAAAAAATTCAACCTCGCCAAAATCTGGAAACACAAATTCGACCACCTCTTGCTTACCATCGCCGCTTCCGGCACCGGCAACGACAAAGAAGGTGCTTGGGTTGTGGTATATCCCAGCCACGAATTCGAATTTTTCAACCTCTCAGGCGGCAGCGTCGAAGGTCAACAATTTGAAGAGCCTTATTACGAGCGCCTTACCGTGCGCAACAAAAAAGGCGACCAAACTTCCGACCACTACTTCGACCTCCACCACATGCTCGAACAATACTACCTCAAACACCCCGAAGAAAACCAATCCGAATAACCAACCATCCCACGCAAGCATCTATCATAGCTATACCTTGCCACCTACTTTGAGTATGAGATACTTCTCAACTAGCAACTTCATCTCTTCCTCCGTGATATTTGTTATCCCTTTGGCAGCGATGGCATCATACTCATCAGTGCCTTTTCTGATGATGTATTTCAACTCACGGTTATAGTGTTGTTGTGTCAAGCCAAGTTTCCCTTAATGATTTGATAGAACTCCAACCTTGTGTATCCGTTCAATGATAGACAGTAATTCTTTTACAGAGCGTCCAAGTCGGGTTAGTTCTGTTATGATGACAACATCTCCAGCTCGAAGAGAGTCCATCATTCTTTCGAGTTGCAGGCGTACTTGCTTTACTCCGGAAACCTTCTCTCTATAGATTCGTTCACATCCGGCTTGTGTCAATAGTTCTGTTTGCCCATCGAGACGTTGCTCGCTGGTTGATACTCTTGCGTAGCCTATAATCATATTATTGGAGAAATTTAATCATTACAAAGTCTCCTTCTTTAGCCATATTCTAAACAGAGGATCCTTTATAAAATATTTTGTGCTACGTTTCACAGAACTGTCTTTTGTGATTATGCCTTTTTCCTGTAGACTTTTGAGATAAGGAGTTAATATACCGGAAGTCAGTCCGCTGACGTCTCTAATATCCGGAACAGTCATATCTTTTTCCGAATTACTTAGAATATTCAGAATATGTTGTGAGTTCGTAGGCACATTGTTGTAGATATCCCTATATATAATTGAATAATATGACAGAATACAATCCAAGTCGTTCTTTGGATCACCTCCGGCTTCAATGATATTGGATATAATTTCCACCGAATTTATGGTAGGTGGAACAAATTTAAACATAGCTGAAGCTCTGCCGATAGAATCATCACTAAATATCCAGTTCAAGTCTCTATCAGTGATTGGGAGCAAGTGAATTTTCTTCAGACCTTCAAAAAATGGAGCCTTATATTCAGTCAGAGCAGGACATAATTTGCTAACACCGGCTATCATCATTGGAGCACCTTCATTATATAGGAACCCACGTAGCCGGAACTGCTCATCATAAGAACAGCGTTCCAAAAAATAATCGAGGTTATCTATGATAAGAATTGAATTGTCAGAGGCTTGTTCAATGATATCTGCAGAACTGAATATAGAACGCCCGTCAATCCAAACAAAATGTAAGGTCGGATATTTTGTTATCAGACGTCTAAACAATGTGGTCTTTCCGGAACCTT
>CAZGAN010000130.1:0-5566 GCA_964523655.1 uncultured Bacteroides sp. | reverse complement strand
AAAAAAGTGCCGAAAATCATTCGATTTTCAGCACTGTGCATCGGATTTTTGTGTGATCCGCCTGGGGCTCGAACCCAGGACCCCAACATTAAAAGTGTTGTGCTCTACCAGCTGAGCTAGCGAATCTCCGCTATGTTGTGTGATCCGCCTGGGGCTCGAACCCAGGACCCCAACATTAAAAGTGTTGTGCTCTACCAGCTGAGCTAGCGAATCGAATTTGTTATGCTACCGAGTTTTTCTCGTTTGCGGTTGCAAAGGTAGAAAGAATTTTTGAATTACGAAAATGTTTTGGATACTTTGTTTTACACTGATGGATGTATTTTGTGTTAACTATTCTGAGTTTTAGTGCAATACGGAGATGTTAAAAAATGCAATGGCGATTTTGTGCATTGTGCGCAAATGCGATTTGTTAGTTAATTATGCTGTTTAGTGTAATCTACATGAAATATTTTTTGTAATTTTGTCTTCGATTGCAAAATAGAAAATTACAATTTGTTTTATTATGACATTTGAGCTTCAAGCTACATCTAGTGACTGTAATGCCCGCGCCGGTTTAATAACAACTGATCACGGACAGATTATGACTCCGATATTCATGCCGGTAGGCACACTTGGCACTGTGAAAGGTGTGCACACACATGAGCTTCGTGATGATATAAAAGCCCAAATAATACTTGGTAATACTTATCATTTATATCTTCGTCCCGGCATCGAAATTATCGAGCAGGCCGGAGGTCTACATAAATTCAACGGTTGGGAACGCCCAATCCTAACAGATAGCGGTGGTTTCCAGGTGTTTTCGCTTAGCGCTAACCGCAAATTGACTGAAGAAGGCGCACATTTCCGTAGCCATATTGACGGGTCAAAGCATTTGTTTACTCCTGAAAATGTGGTCGACATACAGCGTTCTATTGGTTCCGACATTATGATGGCCTTGGATGAGTGCCCCCCCGGCACATCTGAGCGTTCGTATGCCCGAAAGTCGCTCGATTTGACTTTGCGTTGGATGGAGCGAGGTTGGAAGCATTACAATGAGACTGAAGGACGCTATGGCTATCGCCAAGCATGGTTCCCAATTGTGCAAGGATGCACGTATGCTGATTTGCGTCGTGAAAGTGCCAGCCGTGTTGCCGAGCTAGGTGCCGATGGTAATGCTATTGGCGGTTTGGCAGTTGGCGAGCCGGCTGAAGTGATGTATGAAATGATAGATGTAGTTAATGAGGTGCTGCCCACTGACCGTCCGCGATATCTTATGGGCGTGGGCACTCCGATTAATATACTTGAAGCGATAGACCGCGGTGTTGACATGATGGACTGTGTGATGCCAACACGCAATGGTCGCAATGGCATGCTTTTCACTCCGGAAGGCACAATGAATATGCGCAACAAAAAATGGGCCAACGATTTTTCTCCAATTTGGGAAGATGGCCCGTCGTATGTTGACCGTGTTTATTCACGAGCATATTTGCGCCATCTCTTCATTAGTGACGAACTTTTGGCTATGCAAATAGCCTCAATACATAATCTTTCTTTTTACCTCTGGTTGGTAGGTGAAGCACGCAAGCACATATTTGCCGGCGATTTCCATGCATGGAAAACCGACATGGTGCAGCGCTTGTCTCGCCGTTTATAATCATGATGAAACTGAAGTTTAGAAAATCTAAAAAAGTTGATGAGGCAACTACAGAAGAAGTTGCACCGTCAAAGCCTAAGAAAAAATTTAAGTGGTCGAGGTTGATGCCTTTTTCAATCCTCGACAGATATATTTTGCGCAAATTTTTGGGCACATACATATTCGCTATTGTCTTGTTGTTGGCGATTATTGTGGTGTTTGATATAAACGAGAAGCTAGATGCGTTTTTGAAAGCACCGTTGTCGGCAACAATCAATGACTACTACGTGAATTTCTTGCCTTATTTTGCGAATCAGTTTGCTCCGCTTTTCACATTTATTGCGGTTATCTTTTTCACGTCAAAACTTGCCGGAAACAGTGAAATTATTGCCATGCTGTCAACGGGCATGAGTTTCAAACGTATGCTGCGTCCGTATATGGTTGGCGCAGCTGTGATTGCGGCATCAACATTTGTGTTGTCGGCGTATGTGATACCTCCGGCAAATGTGAAGCGTATTGCCTACACCAACAAATATGTGAAAAATAAGCGTGTTGACTATGGTGCAAACATTATGCTGATGGTCGCTCCCGGCGAGATTGCGTATATGAACCGTTATGATAATATATCGAAAACCGGTACGCAATTCATATTGCAATCATTTGACTCTACAAAGTGCCTTGTGTCGCGTATGACAGCTCAGTCAATAGCGTGGGATACCCTTTACTCTTGGCGCGCGTATGACTACGTGATTCGCGATTTTAAGGATGGCCGCGAGTATATCACGAAAGGTAGACAGATGGATACTATCATTCCGTTTGAGCCTCGTGACTTCTTGATATCGGCAAATGACCACGAAATGCTCACAACGCCTGAATTGGTGAACTATATACAGCGTCAAAAAAATCGTGGCGTTGGAAATATTCAATCGTTTGAGGTTGAATATCACCGCCGATTTGCTATGACCGCTGCAGCGTTTATCCTCACCGTTATAGGCATGTCTTTGTCATCGAGAAAGGTGAAGGGAGGCATGGGACTCAATATCGGCATTGGTTTGGTGCTCTCGTTTAGCTATATCTTGTTTATGACTGTGACACAAACGTTTGCACTAAATGGACTAACGTCGCCGTTGATCGCGATGTGGATTCCTAATTTCTTGTATATAATTATCGCAGTTGTGCTATATATGCGTGCGGCAAAATAGTTGTTGAATATGGCAGAAAATAATCCGGTGACGCAAAAACAGACTAGAATAAACTATATTGATGCGCTGCGAGGCTTGTCTATGATTCTTGTTGTGCTCTCGCATGTGTTTTTGTCTATGAGCCCAACTTATTGGGACGGAAGCCCGGTGGCGTCGGTGCTCATGTCGTTTCGCATGCCACTCTTCTTTTTTGTGAGTGGTTTCTTTGCGTATAAATCGTTTGACCGCTGGACCGGCGATGTAGTCGCTGATTTGGTGACGCGTAAAATCAGAGCACAAGTGCTATGCACCACAATTTTTTTCATGCTGTATCAGTATGTGAAACATTTGCCTGTCTTTGATATGGTGAATGGCTATGGCTATTTTTGGTTCACTATTGCATTGTTCCAAATGTTTTTGTTTTATGTGGCGCTAAATTTGTTGTCGCGGCTCATAAAAAGAAACGTGGTCGATGTGTTGCTTGTGGCTGTGAGTGTAGTGTCGCTATTCTTCGGCTTATACATCTTCAAAGATGGGGTGGGGGTGACGTTGTCATGGCACCAAGTGATAATCTACTTCCAATTTTTTGCGACAGGCATATTGGTGCGTCGACATTGGGATAAATTTGAGCATGTGCTCAATAGTGACGTGTTTCGCACTATTGTGATAGTGCTTTTTGTTGGTGGCTGTTTCTATTACTACAGTGGCAACTATCATCAGCCAAACACGTTGACTGAATATCTCACTCAAGGAGTGTTACATCGCTATGCTGGATTGTTCTCAGTGTTGGTATTTTTTCATGCTCGCCGTGATTATTTTGATACGGATGCACGTCCGGCTCAATTTCTGAGATTTACAGGCAAGCGGACACTCGATATATACATGATGCACATGTTTTTCATGCCGCAATTGGCAGCAACCGGATGGTTTGCAAAGCTCGCTCCGGCATATATGGTCGTGCCGAAATTGGTCGTAGCATTGGCCGTGGCACTAGCCATAGTGGTGCTGTGTTTGCTATGTAGCAGCCTGCTTCGCACCAGTCACACTCTAGCTGTTTGGCTGTTTGGAGTGCGAAAATAAGTATTGCCGGAATAATACAAAGTTATTACAATATGAAAAAGTCGGAATATCCCGACTTTTTTTGTACAAATGACAATAAAACTCCAAAATACTTTGGAGAATTAAGTATTTTATGTTAATTTTGCGGTGAAGTGTTAATACTCTGATTTTAACTTTCTACTGATAAAATTAAACAATTAGCCGTTTCACGCGTTAAAATATAAAAAGGTTTATAACCACTGATGAAAAAGCAAACTATTTGGATATTAACCATACTGATGGCTATGACATTTATGGGACTGTTGTGCATGCAAATATTTTATATGCGCAATATGGCTCAGATGCGTTATGACCAGTTTGCGCAAGCCGTAAGACAAAGCTTACACACTGTTGCCGTGCGTTTGTCGCACGATGAAACGAAACGATTCCTCGAAGAAGACATTGATAGTATTGAATCTACTTCTATATATGGTCAATATCTTGGCGAACCTACCCCAAGACTGGGCGGTATACGTTATTCGTTTACCACGAACACCGGCCTTGAAGCTGACTTGACTATTAAAGGCGAGCCGTCTGAAATATCTAACTTGCAAACCATGCAATCATACGCCCCGCGTCCATATCCTCCGGTGCGTTCTTCTCTCAATGAGCAGTACATGGTGCAGAAAAATATGATAGACGATGTGATACTTGAAATAATTAGTAACGCAAGCAGTCGTCCAATCACTGAGCGCGCCGATTCTACTCTTGTGCGAAAGTATCTACGCCAAGAACTAGACACAATGGGGCTCAAACTTCCGTTTGAGTTCTCTCTCGTTAATCGTATGGGAAACGTCGTGTATAAAACCAAAGGTTTTAGCGCATCATCGGCTGACCAAGACAATATGTTTGTGCAGACGCTATTCCCGCATGACGCATCCGGAAATCCTTACTTCCTTAAGGTTTTCTTCCCAACAAAAAAGAACTTTGTGTATTCATCAATGTCGTTTATGGTGCCGTCGTTTGCATTCACTCTGATACTCCTGGTCGTGTTTGTATTTACAATCATAACTGCATTCCGCCAAAAGAAACTCACAGAGATGAAAAACGACTTTATAAACAACATGACTCATGAGTTTAAAACACCGATATCGTCAATATCACTTGCTGCGCAAATGCTCAATGACCAATCAGTGAGAAAGTCACCGGCAATGCTGCAGCAGATATCAAGCGTCATCAATGATGAAACAAAACGACTCCGTTTCCAAGTTGAGAAAGTGCTACAAATGTCAATGTTTGAAGGACGTAAAGCAACACTCAAACTGCAAGAAGTCGATGCAAACGCAGTTATCTTTAATATCGTCAATACCTTTAAACTAAAGGTAGAAAAATATGGCGGTGCGATAAATGCAAACCTTGATGCTTTAGATGCACTTGTTGAAGTAGATGAGATGCATTTCACTAATGTGATTTTCAATCTGCTCGATAATGCAGTTAAGTATCGTCGCGAAGAAGAACCGTTGCTACTCACGGTTGGCTCTCGCGATTTACCCGGAGAACGTCTAGAGGTAACTATTGCCGATAACGGCATAGGAATAGCAAAAGACGACCAAAAGAAGATTTTTGACAAATTTTTCCGCGTGTCAACCGGAAATCGTCATGACGTGAAAGGATTTGGCTTAGGCCTTGCCTACGTGAAAAAGATGATTACCGAGCTTGGCGGAGAAATATCTGT
>CAZGAN010000129.1:0-5612 GCA_964523655.1 uncultured Bacteroides sp. | reverse complement strand
AAGGCATTCAAGGTGTTGCCGGCATAGTGATGCCCGACGATAATTTCCTTGTAGCACTTCGCGAAGTGACAAAAAAATATGGCGTGAAACTCATACTCGACGAAATACAGTCAGGATATGGCCGCACCGGTCGTTTCTTCGCTCACCAATATACAAACGTACGTCCCGACCTCATCACCGTGGCTAAAGGCATTGGCAACGGTTTCCCGATGGCAGGCGTGCTTATTGCTCCCGATTTCGACGCAGTGAAGGGTATGCTTGGCACCACTTTCGGTGGTAACCATTTGGCTTGCGCTGCTGCCATCGCTGTCATTGATGTCATCGAAAGCGAAAATCTTGTTGCTAATGCGCACGAAGTTGGTGAATATCTTCTCGCTGAGCTTCGCAAAATGCCGCAACTCAAAGACGTGCGTGGCCGCGGCTTGATGATTGGTGTTGAAGTTGAAGGCTCTGGCGCTGAAATGCGCAAACGTTTGCTCTTTGACAAACACATCTTCACCGGTGGCGCCGGCGCTTCTACTGTGCGCCTTTTGCCCGCCCTCTGCATTAGCAAAGAGCAAGCTGACAAATTCCTTGATGCTTTCAAAGCTCTGTTAAACGAATAATACCAAAACGCTATGAAAAAATTTACTTGCGTTCAAGACCTCGGCGACCTTCGCACTGCAGTTGCCGAAGCTCGCGAAATTAAACGCGACCGTTTTGCTTTTTCTCATCTCGGAAAAAACAAAACCCTTTTGATGATTTTCTTCAACTCAAGTCTCCGCACACGTCTCAGCACTCAAAAAGCTGCCATGAATCTTGGCATGAACGTGATGGTGCTCGATGTGAATCAAGGTGCTTGGAAACTTGAAACCGAATATGGCGTGGTGATGGACGGCGATAAAGCCGAACACCTTTTGGAAGCCATCCCCGTGATGGGCTCTTACTGCGACATCATCGGCGTTCGCTCTTTTGCCGGCCTCAAAGATAAGGCTGCTGACTACGAAGAGCGTGTCATTGAGCAGTTCATAAAATACTCAGGCCGCCCGGTTTTCAGCATGGAAGCAGCTACTCGTCACCCGTTGCAAAGCTTCGCTGACCTCATCACAATCGAGGAATTTAAAACCGTTGAGCGCCCGAAAGTTGTGCTCACTTGGGCTCCGCATCCAAATCCACTCCCTCAAGCCGTTGGTAACTCTTTCGCTGAATGGATGAATGCTACAGATTACGACTTCGTAATCACTCACCCTCACGGATACGAGCTTGACCCAAAATTCGTGGGCAACGCACCTGTCGAATATGACCAGCTCAAAGCTTTTGAAGGCGCTGATTTCATCTACGCTAAAAACTGGTCAGCATACGCTGATCCAAACTACGGCAAAGTGCTTAGCCGCGACCGCAGCTGGACCGTCGATGCTGCCAAAATGGCAGTTACTAACAATGCTTATTTCATGCACTGTTTGCCCGTGCGCCGCAACATGATTGTTGCCGACGAAGTTATCGACTCTCCGCGCAGCATCGTTATCCCTGAAGCCGCTAACCGCGAAATCTCAGCTCAAACTGTTATCAAACGATTGCTCGAAGGTCTCGAAAAATGAACGAAATTAAACATATAAATGTGGTCAAAATCGGCGGTAATGTCATTGACAATGCCGAGGTTTTGAGCCACTTTCTTGACGATTTTGTGAAGCTTCCCGCTCCAAAAGTGCTCGTTCACGGTGGCGGTAAAGAGGCTACTCGTCTCAGCCAAACTTTACAAATTGAAACAAAGATGATTAACGGACGCCGTGTCACCGACCGTCAGACTCTTGACGTTGTGACTATGGTTTATGCCGGACTCATCAATAAACGCATCGTCGCTGCTTTGCAGGGTAGGGGATGTAACGCTATCGGCCTTACCGGCGCTGATGGCAACGTTATACCAGCCACTCGCCGCTCGCCCGAACCAATTGACTTTGGATTTGTTGGCGATATCGACGCTGCTAAAGTTAATGACGGTTTCATCAAAACACTATTGCAGTCGGGCATAGTTCCTGTATTCTGTGCTATTGAGCACGATGGTAACGGTTGCCTCCTCAACTGTAATGCTGATAGTGTGGCTTCAGCCGTGGCTATTGCCTCGGCACGAATCGCCGAAGTTGATATGCACTATTGCTTTGAAAAAGACGGTGTGCTTGTTGACATTGACGACCCCAACTCGCTTGTCACCGAGATTACCCCAGAGCACTACACTCAACTCAAAGAACAGGGTATCATTAACAAAGGCATGATTCCTAAGGTTGACAATGCTTTCAATGCTGTAAACAATGGCGTTAGCCGTGTTATAATAAAAAATTCCGACAATCTTTTGTCTGACCGTGGCACTGTCATCAAAATTTAAACTATGACTGATCTCTGTCAAAAAGCGGTAGATGTGCTCAAAATGCTCATTAGCACACCCTCTGTATCGGGTAACGAAGCCGGTACAGCCGATATACTCGAGCGTTTGCTCCGAGATGGTGGCGTGGCTGATGTGCATCGTCTCAATAACAATGTGTGGGCGCTTGCTAACGGCTACGATGCCAATAAACCCACGCTATTGCTCAACTCGCATCACGACACCGTGAAGCCTTCTCCGGCATACACTCGCGACCCGTTCAACCCAGCCATCGAAGGCGACATGCTTTATGGCCTTGGTAGTAACGATGCCGGTGCCTCGCTTGTCTCATTGGCGCTGACATTCCTTCGTTTCTATGGCAAAGAAATGCCGTTCAACATTCTTCTGGCAATGACTGCCGAAGAGGAAACTATGGGTCCAAACGGCATACGCTCTTTGTTGCCCGAGTTGCAACGCTTGGGCATAAACATTGATATGGCGATTGTTGGTGAGCCCACAGGCATGAATGTTGCTGTTGGTGAGCGCGGCCTCGTTGTGCTCGACTGCACCGCTCATGCTGCCGGTGGACATGCTGCTCGCTATGAAGGAGGTAATGCTCTCTATGTTGCCGTCGACGACATTGAAGTGCTCCGAAACTTCAAATTTGAGCGCGTTTCAAAAACGCTTGGCGACATAAAAGTCACTGTGACGCAAATTAATGCCGGACGTCAGCACAACGTTCTTCCCGAAGAGTGTAAATTTGTTGTTGATGTGCGCACCACCGATGCTTATACCAACGAGGAAACAATTGCAATGCTTCAAGCTGCAATCAAGTCTGATTGCAAAGAGCGTTCTACTCGCAACCGCGCATCAGCTATTGATACGAATCACCCGCTTGTGCTCGCTGCCGAAGCTGCCGGAGCCGAAAAATTCGTTTCTCCAACAACTTCCGACATGGTGCACATGTCTGCTTTCCCTTCTATTAAAATCGGCGTAGGTCAATCTAAACGCTCGCATACCCCCGACGAATTCGTTTGCATCAGCGAGATAGCTCATGGCCTCGATACATATTATAAACTCATTAATAATCTAGCTTGTAAAAATGGGTAACAAATTATGGAGCAAGGGCTTCGAACCCGATGAAATGATTGAGCAATTCACCGTTGGCAATGACCAAGTGCTCGACCTTAAACTTGCAAAATATGACGTTGAAGGCTCTATTGCACACATCACCATGTTGCAATCTATTGGCCTTTTGACTGCCGACGAACTCAAAATTCTCGTTGAAGCTCTCAACGAAATCAAGCAAACTATCATTGATGGCAACTTCGTTATCGAAGAAGGCATCGAAGACATACACTCGCAAGTTGAGCTCATGCTCACTCGCAAACTCGGCGATGTTGGCAAAAAAATACACTCAGGCCGCTCTCGTAACGACCAAGTGCTCGTCGACATCAAACTTTTCATGCGCGACGAACTCAAACGCATCAGCCACGCTGTGAAACAACTCTTTGACCGTTTGCAACAACTCAGCGAACAATACAAAGACGTGCTCATGCCCGGCTACACTCACGCTCAAATCGCCATGCCTTCTTCATTTGGCTTGTGGTTTGGCGCTTATGCTGAGTCGCTCGTTGACGACATGCAAATGATTGTTGCCGCCTATAAAATTGCAAACCAAAACCCACTCGGCTCTGCTGCCGGATACGGCTCATCTTTCCCCCTCAACCGCACAATGACAACCGAATTGCTCGGATTTGAAACCATGAGCTACAACGTTGTCGCTGCCCAAATGGGCCGTGGCAAAACTGAGCGCGCTGCCGGTTATGCAATCGCCTCTGTGGCATCTACTCTTAGCCGCCTTGCTATGGATGTTTGCACCTACATGTGCCAAAACTTCGCATTTATTAAGTTCCCCGACGAACTCACCACCGGCTCAAGCATCATGCCCCACAAAAAGAATCCTGACGTCTTTGAAATTATGCGCGGCAAATGCAACCGTTTGCAATCTGTGCCCAACGAAATCTCGTTGCTCACCACAAACTTGCCCCTCGGCTACAACCGCGATTTGCAATTGCTCAAAGACATCATATTCCCCGCTATCGACGAAATATGTTCATGCCTCGAGATGGCTGACTTCATGCTTCAACACATCAAAGTCAACAAAAACATTCTCGATGACCCTAAATACGATTATCTATTCACTGTTGAAGATGTTAACCGTCTTGCCCTCAATGGCATGCCATTCCGCGATGCTTATCGCACCATCGGTTTGCAAGTGCAAAATGGCGAATATCATGCTACACGCAGCGTGCACCACACGCACGAAGGCAGCATAGGCAACCTTTGCACAGCCCAAATAGCCAAAAAAATGGCTGCTGCAATCGCTCCACTCCAGTAAGCTAATAACATACACCATATCGAAAACCCGAGGCTCAAACCCCGGGTTTTCTAACATCTATTTTGTTGGTTTTGATGTACATGCCTTTTTGTGGTGTATTCGCATAATATTTTGGTCAATATTTCTACTGTTAATACTTCATTTCGCATTTATATTTATATTTGCCGTGTACAAAATGAAACGTATTTACCAATGAAAAAATCAAGCAAATTTGTAATTGCATCGGTAATGCTTGGCACAGCTGTTACCGCAAATGCTCAATATTATGCAATCGCCGACCGTATGGCTGACATGATCACTCCTGCCCTTTTTGGTGGCCTTAACTATCATGGTTTGGTAGAAGTTTCTGCCATAAAAGGTATTGGCGAAAATAATGGCGATTTTGTTGGCATATCAACTTCTCAAGGTTTCAAATATGCCGATTGGCTATTTATGGGCGTTGGTATTGGTGTTGATGCTCTGTTCACACACGTCGATAGCTACTATGATAACCATATCCAATCAACAACAAAAAACGGGTGGATTATACCACTATTCACTGATTTCCGCTTCAATTTCGGCAATTCTAGCAGCGTAAACTACTACATTGGCACTAAGATTGGATGCTCGTTCCTTGTAAGTGATAAAGACATACACGTTAACAGAGGTTATATCACTTCCGATGAATGTTTCTACCTCAAACCATCGGTAGGTGTGCGCATCCCCGCCGGTACAACAAATCACAACGCTGTCACTCTTGCTGTAAGTTATCAGCTGATTACCCCCGGTTACGAGCGCTATGATTACGGCGACAATCAGTCTATCTCGCTCAACGGATTCGGCATTTCTGTTGGCTACGAGTGGTAAGTATTTCTAGCTAAGCAATTTTTCATTTGC
>CAZGAN010000128.1:0-5621 GCA_964523655.1 uncultured Bacteroides sp. | reverse complement strand
GACTGCACGTGCTCCGACGATAACTGCAAATGCAATAACGAAAACCAATAATAACATGGCAACTATATCACGACAAGACTACAACAACCTCTTTGGCCCTACCGTTGGCGACAAAATACGCCTCGGCAATACAAACCTTTATATTGAAATTGAAAAAGACTTGCGCGTATTCGGCGACGAATGTGTGTATGGCGGTGGCAAAACCTTGCGCGACGGCATGGGCTCGGCTAATACAATCTCTTCAAAAGCCGGCTCTCTTGACCTGGTTATCACAAACGTGACTGTGTTAGACCCTCTACTTGGTGTGGTGAAAGCCGACGTGGGCATCAAAGACGGCAAAATTGCCGGCATCGGTAAAGCCGGAAATCCAAATGTGATGGACGGCGTGACACCCTCGCTATGCACCGGGCCGTCAACCGATGCTATCTCGGGCGAGCACCTCATCCTCACTGCCGGCGGCATAGACGGCCACGTGCACTTCATATCGCCGCAGCAAGCATATCACAGCCTCAGCAACGGCATCACCACGCTCATTGGCGGCGGCATCGGGCCCACCGACGGCACAAACGGCACTACTATCACTTCGGGTCGCTGGAACTTGGAGCAAATGCTTCAAGCTGCCGAAGGTCTGCCTGTCAACGTTGGTTTCCTGGCAAAAGGTAATTCGTCGGTAGCAGAGACTCTTGACGAGCAAATTATTGCCGGCGCTTGCGGATTCAAAATACACGAAGACTGGGGTAGCACTCCCGCAGCAATACGTGCATGCATGGCTTCTGCCGAGCGCTATGACGTGCAAGTGGCTATTCACTCCGACACTCTCAATGAGGCTGGATACGTTGAAGATACGCTCGCCGCTATCGACGGACGCACCATACACACATATCACACTGAAGGCGCCGGTGGCGGCCATGCTCCCGACTTGCTCAAAGTGGCGGCTATGGCAAACGTGTTGCCTTCGTCAACAAACCCAACGCTGCCTTTTGGAGTAAACTCACAAGCCGAGCTTTTCGACATGATTATGGTGTGCCATAACTTGAATCCGTCAATACCGTCTGATGTGGCATTTGCTGAAAGTCGTGTGCGCCCGGAAACACAGGCTGCCGAAAATATATTTCATGACCTTGGCATCATCTCAATGGTGTCGTCAGACTCGCAAGCCATGGGCAGAGTGGGCGAATCGTTTATGCGCACATTCCAAACAGCGTCTTACATGAAGTGTGTGCGCGGCAAACTCAATGAAGATGCCGACGGCAACGACAATTTCCGCGTGCTTCGCTATCTTGCAAAGGTCACCATAAATCCGGCAATTACATACGGCATTGCCGACTCTATTGGCTCTATTGCCGTCGGTAAAACGGCCGATTTGGTGCTCTGGGAGCCTGAATTTTTTGCCACTAAGCCGAAAATGGTTATCAAAGGCGGATTTATTAATTGGGCTAATATGGGTGACCCAAATGCTTCGTTGCCAACGCCTCAACCTCGCATCATGAGACCTATGTTTGGCGCATTTGGTAAAGAAACAGCACGCACTCGCATCACTTTCGTCTCGGCAGCTGCGCATTGCTGCGGCATAAAGGAACGGCTGCATCTGCACTCTAATGTGTTGCCCGTGCGAGCCACGCGTCTGCTCACAAAACAGCACATGGTGCTCAATTGTGCAACCCCACACATCGACGTTGACCCAGAAACTTTCAAAGTCTACGTAAATGGTGAGTTGGCAACTGTGCCTCCCGCAAAAGAATTACCTCTTGCTCAACTTTATTGGTTCGGATAATGCTTATTTTCTCTGAAATAATTGGTAATGCGCACTACGGCGATTGGCGTGTAATACTTCATGATGCCATTGTTGAACACATACACCTCGATCAATGGACCGCGCAAAAAAGCCGATTTATGGCTTCGAGTGACCACGGCCGCCAGTATGCCGTGGCGCTCAAACGCCATACTCACATTGCCGATGGCGACATACTTTACTACTCTGCCGAGCAAAACCATGCCGTAGTCATCTCCCTCGATCTTAACGATGTGATGATTATTGATGTTGCCGCTGCTCCAAAACAATTGTGCTTTGAGCTTGGCCATGCAATTGGCAACCAACATTGGCCTGCTGTGCTCCGCGACGACAAAGTGTATGTGCCTCTTACTGTTGACCGTAAAGTGATGCAAAGTGTGATGAATACTCACAACTTTGGCCTCCCTTGCCGATTTGAACCGGGCAAGGAAATTATCCCATATTTGTCTCCACATGAGGTGCGTCTGCTCTTTGGTGGCGCCCTCGGTCATAACCATTAAACTATGAATAAACTTCACCTTCTTCTGCAAATGAGTGATTCAGCATTCCCCATCGGCGCGTTTTCGTTCTCTAACGGACTGGAGACTGCTGCTAATCAAAACATTGTGCATAGCACGCTGACTCTCGAACAATACACACTCACCGCCATGCGCCAATCGGCTTACACTGACGGCATTGCTGCCATCACGGCTTATCGTGCCGCTATTGCCGGTAACTATGGCGTGATTGTCTCTGCCGACCATGCTCTCACTCGCTCTAAAATGAATAGTGAAAACCGTCTTATGCTTGAACGAATGGGCAGAAAAGCTGCCGAACTTGGCGTGCGCCTATACGATGATGAACTGTTGAAACAATGGCTCGACGATATAAAATCGCTCGTCGCACCCGGAAATTATCCGATTGCGCAAGGCATGATGTTTGCCATCGCCGAACTAAGTGAATATGAACTGTTTGTGAGCCATATCTATGGCGTTATTAACATGATTCTTGGCGCGGCTTTGCGCTGTGTGCGTGTGTCGCACTACGACACGCAAGCCATTCATGCACGCCTAAGCGAACACACTGATACGCTTTTTGATGAGGTACGCGCTCTCGCCCTGTCTGATATGCAAGCATTTGCCCCTCAAGCCGACATCCTGGCGTCTATGCACGAAAAAGGAGCTATGCGAATGTTTATGAATTGATATACGCGCTATGAATGCTCTACGTATTGGGGTTGGTGGCCCTGTTGGCTCCGGCAAAACCTCTCTCATTGAAATTATAACCCCGCGGTTGCTTGACCGCGGACTGAAAGTGCTGATTATCACAAACGACATTGTGACTACCGAAGATGCCAAACATGTGCGAAAAACACTCAAAGGCATTCTGCAAGAAGACCGTATTGTTGGCGTTGAAACCGGCGCATGTCCACACACTGCTGTGCGCGAAGACCCGTCGATGAATATCGCTGCCGTTGAAGATATGGAGGCTAAATTCCCTGAAGCTGACATCATTTTCATTGAGTCGGGCGGCGATAATCTCACTCTCACGTTTAGCCCGGCGTTGGTCGACTTCTTCATTTATGTTATTGATGTTGCCGCCGGCGACAAAATACCACGCAAAGACGGCCCGGGCATATCGCACAGCGATATCCTTGTTATCAATAAAACCGACCTCGCTCCCTACGTGAATGCTTCGCTTGAGGTGATGCGCCATGATAGCGAACTCATGCGCCCCGGCAAGCCGTTTGTATTCACAAACTCCATGACCGGTGAAGGTATTGACCAACTTATCGACTTAATCTACCGAATGGTTATTTTCGACTCTGTATGCTAAACATCAATTCCCGCCAATATAGCGATGCTCCGTGGTCCGATTTCTCTCATCTTCCGGAGTTAGAGCCATATCTTGATGACCCTCCGGCTATGTATGTCGGCGCTCCGGGCAAGTGCGGTTATCTGAATTTGGTATTCGCTCTCGATAATGACGGTAAGTCAATCTTGCGTGAGCTTGACCGTCGTGCCCCTTTGATAGTGCAACAAGAGCTCTATTTTGACCGTCATGCACCTCAAATGCCATGTGTTTACATCCTATCATCGGGCGGCCCTAATGTGGAAGGCGACCGCTTCACTCAAAATATCACTGTGAATGCTGGCGCTCAAGCTCACGTATCAACGGGCGCTGCAACAAAATTGGCATGCATGGCACACAATTATTCTGCTATGCGTCAGCATATTGTGCTCCATGAGAATGCCTATCTTGAAGTGCTTCCCGAACCGGTGATTCCTTGCCGACATTCTCGATTCGTGTGTCAAACCACGCTGCAAGTGCATGAGAGCGCTACGGTGGTTTATGCCGAGATTTTCACCTGTGGCCGCAAATATTATGGCAAAGGTGAAGTGTTTGACTATGACTTACTGTCAATTAGCACGCGCGCAATGCGTACTGACAACACACGGTTGTTTCGCGAAAAAATGGTGATAACACCGGCAAAATTCGATTTGCGCACCATCGGCACTATGCACCAATACGAAGTGTTTGCTAATGTGATAGTCATGACTCCACCCGAACATGCCGATGCCATTTACAATAGCACTGACGTGTATGCCGGCCCCGCCCTTGCTGCCGGTGTGAGCCGTTTGCCCGGTAATGCCGGACTTATCTACAAAGTGTTGGCTAAAAAGACTGCTCACGCTAAGGCACGTGTGCGCGAATTTTGCTCGGCAGTGCGCATGCAAGTGAAAGGCGTGTCGCTACCCGACGATTTCCCGTGGCGATAATTCTTATTCTAAGTTTATTCGTGCTATGAATTACAAATTTTTTTTTCGCGGTGTTGGCCAAGTTATGTTTCAAGATAACGCTTTCACCGGATTTATAATAATGCTTGGCCTATTTTGGGGCGGATACGAATCGCGTCAGCCATTGATAGGGTGGGCTGCTCTTGTGGGCCTGATTACTGCAACGCTCACAGGCATGCTTATCGACCGTAATCGCACTGATGCAAACCATGGTTTGTACGGCTTTAACGGCGTGCTCGTTGGTTGTGCATTCGGCACATTCTTTCACTGTTGCTGTGCGTGGCAAATGTGGGCTGCCCTTGTGCTTTGCTCGGCTGCTACTGTTTGGATAAGAAACGGACTTAATAAGGTATTGAAATTGTGGGGCATAAACTCGCTAACCATGCCGTTTGTGCTTGTCACCTGGATCATTCTCCTCGCCTCACGCGAGTTTGGCGCACTCTGCGATGTATCGCTGACTGACCCCGCGCTCTTGCCCCACACCTCAATACCTTTTGCTGCTAATTCAGTTAATTTGTTTATTGCTTGGCTCAAAGGCATATCGCAAGTATTCCTCATTGACGCTGTCGGCACCGGCATCTTTATCATTGTGGCTCTTGCTTGTTGCAGCTTGGCTGCTACAATTTGGGCTATGCTTGGTTCGGCAATTTCGATAGCCGTGGCTATAGCTCTTGGTGCCAATGGCGATGATATTGTGTCGGGCATGTATGGCTACAGCGCCGTGCTCACGGCAATAGCTCTTGGGTGCACTTTCTATAAACCCGGAGTGCTCTCTGCCCTGTGGTGCTTGCTTGGCATAGTGATGACTGTGATAGTGCAAGCCTCAATGTATGCGCTGATGTTGCCCTATGGCATTGCTACACTCACTGCTCCGTTTTGCATCACAACGTGGCTTTTCCTCATGCCGCGATATGTGCTCAACTCTCCGCATCGCCCTGACCACACTCGTTGGCATAAACCCCGCACCACAATATAATCAAAATCCCCTCAAAAATAATCACAAAAAGTTACGGCATATTCAAATATTTGCCGTAACTTTTTGTGAAAATATT
>CAZGAN010000127.1:3119-5624 GCA_964523655.1 uncultured Bacteroides sp. | reverse complement strand
AGTTAGAAGGTGATGCCGAAGCGCATGCTTATGTAGCTGATACCGGGGCAGATGCGCAAGCGGTCGCCAAATGAGCACTGGTCTTGGCTCACGTATGTGTATCCGAGAATGAGGTGTGAGGAGTATGTTTTGCTATGGGCAAGTGTTACGCCCACGCCGGCAGAGGCGTAGGCGGAGTTTTCGCGGGAGTCGTCTTCGTGGTAAAGCAGAGCTACACCACCGCGCACGTCAAGAAACATTAATTGACGCGTGTTGCAAAAATCGGTGCGAAAAACTACAGAAAAGGGGTAAAGGCGCGAGGAGTTGCCGATGGTGATATCGGCTTCAGCCGAGGCGCCAAGGAAACGTATCCAGCGGTATTGCAAGCCGAACTCGCCATTGAGTCCGAATGTTGACATGTTGTGGCCGCTGAGCTCAACGGCGCCGTCAATGTTTGCGCCCCAAGCGAATTGCAGGGGCACAGGCGACTGTGCGGCGGGAGTTTCAGCGTGAGCCAAGAGGCCGAAGAAACACAATAGGGAACAAATGGTTAGTCGGAAGCGGTTCATTTTTTGATTAATTTGAGGCAAGTCCAGTTTTTCTCCTCGGTGAACGAGTCTTGCACGAGGCCGAGGGGCGTAGCCGCAGCCATCACCACGGGTATGTCTTCAACGTAGAATCCGCTGAGGAGCATCACGCCGCCGGGTTTGAGAGCTTTGGCATAGCGGTCAATGTCGCCGGTGATGATGTTGCGGTTGATGTTGGCAACGAATACGTCAGCGGGGTCGAGGTCAGCGAGTGCTGAAGCGTCACCGTTTATGAGTTTTATTTCGGCGTGGTGGTTTAGGCGCACGTTTTCAATAGCGTTTGTGTAGGCGAACTCGTCGATTTCAATACCGGTGACATCATGAGCGCCGAGCATAGCTGAGAGTATTGCGAGTATGCCTGTGCCGGTGCCCATGTCTATAACTGTTTTGCCGGCCAAGTTGAGATTGAGCAGAGCTTGTATGACTTGCGAGGTAGTGGCATGATGGCCGGTGCCGAAAGCCATTTTGGGGTCGATGACTATGCGATATTGAGCATCGGGCACGTCGGTGTGGAAGCTGCTATAGATGGCGCATTTGTTGCCAACAACAATGGGTTGGAAGTAGTTTTTCTCCCATTCAGCGTTCCAGTCGCGACCTTCAATGAAGTTATCGTGCACGGTCATAGAGACGTGCATGGGGAAGTCGGCGACAATGAGATTGATAGCTTCGCGATTAAAATCGGGTTCGCGCACGTAGGCAGTCAAGCCGGTTTCGTCGGGCACAAAGCTTTCAAAGCCAACATCGGCGAGCAGAGCTGCCAAGAGGTCGGTAGCGTCTTCGCTGCAAGGATTCACGTCAATTCTGACTTCACGATAATCGTTCATAACTATCAAAAATTAGGGGGTTAGTAACTATTTAGAATACAAAATTACGCAAATTTCATCAAAATGCCGAGTATTTTGTGTAATTTTGTAGAGCCTCAAGGGCTCATGATATACAGATAAAACAATAACACGAAATGCAATGGTTGACTTTCAAGCACTTTTAAAGGGAGAAACACTATATAATTTTCATTCACACACTCAGTTTTGCGACGGACGTGCCACCATGCGCGAGTTTGCCGCAGCGGCGATAGCAGCCGGATTTAAGCACTACGGATTTAGTCCGCACAGCCCGATACCGGTGGAGTCGTCGTGCAACATGCAGCGCGAGAGTGTGAGAGATTATATTGCGGAAGTCGACGAGATAAAAGATAGCAGCCGCACGACGCGTTTTTATGCGTCGATGGAGATAGACTATCTTGACGCGAATTGGGGCCCGGCGATAGATTATTTTCAGTATCTGCCGCTCGATTATCGCATTGGTTCGGTGCATTTCATCAAGAATCAAAGCGGTGAATATGTTGACATTGACGGGCGATATGAGAATTTTGCCGAGAAGATGCGCGAGAAGTTCAACAACGATTTGCGATATGTTGTGGAGACTTTTTATGCGCAGTCAATAGAGATGGTGCGCGCGGGCGGATTCGACCTCATGGGGCATTTTGACAAGATAGGTCAGAATGCGAGCTACCACTGCGCAGGCGTGGAGCAGGAGCCGTGGTATGAGGAGTGTGTGCAGGCGCTGATATCGGAGATAGCGAAGGCGCACGTGACTGTGGAGATAAACACGAAGGCGCTGGCGCAGCATGGGCGCATATTCCCCAATGAGCGATATCTGGCGGAGCTGCAGAAGTTGGGCGTGCCAATGGTGGTGAACAGTGATGCGCACTACACGGATCTCATCAACGCCGGCCGCGAGTATGCACTGAAGCTGGTAAGTAAAAAGTAAGCAACTGAGCCTCTTACCTCTTACCTCAGAGTATTGCGGAGGGTTGGATGTCTTTGGCGATGATGGTGTGTGAGGTGTCGAGTATGTAGAGCGAGGGGGTAGCTCGAATCACATATAGCTCGTCGTCTTGTATGTTGCTGAGGTCGGTGCCTGTGAGCCAAGTTTTGGG
>CAZGAN010000127.1:0-3019 GCA_964523655.1 uncultured Bacteroides sp. | reverse complement strand
GTGCCCACGCGATTTTTGGCTATCCACTCGCGCTCTGTTGCCATGCGTTCGCGCTCGGCGAGAGCGGTAGCTTTAGAGGCGAGGGCTGCGTTGACGAAGACGGAGTATTGGTCTTCGTTGTACATGGGCGAGTTGGGGTCATATAGGTATTTACGCGCTGTTTCGAGCATGAGTTTGTAGGCATCGGCATTGGCGGCTGCGCGAGTGAGGAGCACGTGCACGGCTGCGGCTTGGTCATCGACAGACGCGAGAGGAAAGAGAGAGATGAAGTTTGAGAAGTTTTGCTCCACGAAGTCGTTATTGAGACTGCGCACGGTGTCGGTGAACTGGAGCGTGTCCCAAAAGTGATTCATGATGTATGCGGCGCGTTCTGCGGGTTCGCGCAGCGACGCGGGCACAATGGGGAGAGGCATAGAGAGTGAGTCAACGGTCACGGATGAGTCGGCGGGCGTAGATGCAGAGGTGGCATTTTGCTCGCCATGCGATGAGCATGCTACAAAGAGCATGCACACCGCTATTGAGAGTAGAGATTTGTGTGACATAATGTCAAAAAAGAAAGTGTTTTATTTGCGTATTGCTGCGCGTAGGCGAGCTATGCGTTGCGGGTTTTTGGCGCTCACTTTGGGGTCAAAAACAAATTTGCCGGCTGAGCGATGGCGAGCCGAAGAACTACTATTGTCGGTGCTTCCCTCGGTACTTTCATCACTGAGAGGTTTACCGCTATCGTTATCTGAGCTCCATTTGGTGTATTCAGTCACACCATGGAGGGCATACCAAGCGTTGTAGGCATCTTCTTCGGTTTTGTATTCCGCTTCTTTAGTGAGTTTGTAGTCACCGCTACCTGAGCTGGTTTCTTCAAATTTAAAAGCAGCGAATAGCGGCCACGGGCGTATGCGCGTCAACTGTTCTTTTGGTTCTGGCGAGAACTGCTTCTCATAGACGGCAAAAAAGACGAATGGATGGTCGGAGTCATCGGTGGGCAAGTTCTCCGGGATGATATGGAAGTAGAACGTAATCAGTCTGTATCCATTATCTTCATCAAACGTTTGGCTATTGCTCGGATCATAAGCTAAACTATAGTTTTCATACGTGACAGCGCGGTGATAGTGGAAAGTGTCATACGCACCATGGCTAAATAGCGATTCGTCAGTACCGATTACGCGCATGATTGATTTATCGGCGTTCGGATAAGCGAACGGTGGATAAGTTTCAAACGTGAAATCGAGCGGGAATATTGCCTCGGGCAGACCTGCGGGAATTTTAACGGTGAGCGTATAAGTGTTTGTAGGGCTGTCATCTTTAGTTATCTCCATATCAGATAAGCTAAAGCGCTGACGCAAGACGAACGTGACATCGCGATAAAGTATGTTGTTCTTATAATACTGGTTTACTTGTGTTTTGTCTTTATCAGTATATTGGGGCTCATTGACTTGCACACGAATTTTTGAGATGGTTTCCACACCATTTTCTAGCGGCAAGTTAGGTTTGAGCGTGTATTTGCGATAGTTACCAACATCTTCGGTGTCTCTTATGGAATCGTTTATAGCATACTTAGTATTATCAGTGCCGAAAATAGTCGGGGCTGCTGTGCCGGTGTATGCCTCAGCAGTTGTGAGTGTAACTTTACCATTATCAGCCACATAGCTATTGCCCACTATATTAGTGATATCGGGCACATAGCGATATTTCATAGAGATAGTGTCGTTGCTGAAAATATATTTTGTCATATACTCAACACGCAGGGCGGCATCGTTAGCACTCACGTTGGTGAATGTGCTTGTTGACGAAGCACTTGAGATGTTGTTGGCGGCAGCTTTAGAGAATGCCTCGGCAGCAGAAGAGAAACCCTCATCGTTGATAGCAGTAACTTTAACTTCATACGACACATTGCGCATCAAGTACAGCTGCTCATAGTTTCGGTCGGGGTCAACAAGATTGAGGCGATAATACCACGGTTTACCATCGTTAGTTGTAGCTTTAATCAAGAACGAAGTGCGTTTGAAATATTGGCTATCGCTTGAGCCTTCGTTTTCAAATACGTATAGCGGCTCGCTCACATCTGACCACGATTTATTATCATCGATTTCAGAGGCGCTGGTCATGCTATAAAATGATGATGCATTGTCTTGAGTTCGCGGCACATTGCAACGATAGCCTTCTTCGTAAAGGTCATCGTACGTGCACGGTATTGCATCATTGTGGTTAGAGCCACCGGTTGACTGAATAATATTACCATCATCATCATATCCTAGTTTGATGAATGTAGCAAACTCTTGACCTTTGAGATATGGGGCAACAAAGCTCTTTGTTGGCACATTGAGCATGCACCACTTTATTTCTGAAAATTCATCCCTTTTATATTTTGAGTCGTTAGTAAGCTCGAAAGTCAAATTCACACGCGCGAAGTTGCGAATCAGCTTCACACCGTTGAGATAAGTTGTGATTTTTTCATCTATGCCGTTTGGGAGCTCGATGCGACGCCAATACACCCTATTATCGGTCATCATATACTTGCTGTTGAATAAATCGCTCTCGGTGGCGTATGGCAAATTTTTAGTATCTAAATCGTAGTTAGCAATGATGTGAATATTGCGTCGTTTTGATGTTTTATAGAGAGTAACCTCGAAATGGTGGTGGTATTTTCCACAACTTTCAACGTAAGCTGAGCCGGTGTATTTGCAAGGATACACATCAGTGAGCAAATTGTTTTCATCAAATGCTACTATATAGATTGGAGTAGACTCACTTGGCACAAAATTTTCGTATGAATCTTCGGCAGTCAAAGTTGTGGCGGTATTTTCATCTGATTCATCGGCGCGCGACAATTTGCTGTTCGAAGAGCCTTCGTCAAAATCTAAGTCAAAATCGACAGTCACAGTGTCACCATCGCTGCCGTATGGTTTGAGCAGCGGGTCGATGATGCTGTCACTACACCCTGCCAGTACAGGGAGCAGTGCAGCTATCGCAAATTTCAGTATGTTGCTATATTTCATCGTTTTGATACGTTTTTATTCTTTAT
>CAZGAN010000126.1:0-5896 GCA_964523655.1 uncultured Bacteroides sp. | reverse complement strand
TTTAGCTGTGCGCGAGAGTGGTGACGCGGAGGAGTTCGAGTCGTGTAGCCGACTTTTTGATGACGTCAATGCGCATGTTGTTGAGCGTGATAGATTCGCCTTGTTCGGGTATTGTGCCGGTTGAATGGAGCACGTATCCGGCTATTGTTTGGTAAGAGTCGTCTTCAGGTATATCCAAGTTGTAGGTCTCATTTATTTGCTCTATTTCGCAGCGGCCGGAGAATTCAAAAACACCGGGCGATACAAGTCGTGAAGTAAGATTTGTGTTGTCGTGCTCATCGCGTATGTCGCCGAAAATTTCTTCAACAAGGTCTTCAAGAGTGACCATGCCGGCAGTGCCGCCAAATTCATCAACAACTATAGCTATAGAGCGTTTTTCACTAAGCAGACGTCGCATCATCTTGTTGGCAAGAAGTGCCTCCGGAGCATAGAGCACCGGCTTGATGTGTTCACGCCAATCAGCGTCAACATTAAAGAGCTCGCTGACGTGTATATATCCCTTTATTGAGTCGATATCATCGCTATAAACTATCAATTTTGAGCGACCGGTTTTAGTGAATAATTCCACTAGTTCATCGCGTGTGGCTGTGTTGATGTTTACGGCAACAATTTCATTGCGTGGCAACATGCAGTCGCGCAAGTGTGTTGATGAAAAATCGAGTGCATTTTGAAATATTTTCACCTCGTTTTCAACCTCCTCTTTCTGGTCCTCAAGATTGTCGATCGTTTCCTCAAGATAGTCGTTGAGGTCGCCAACAGAGAGCAAGCGCAGACGCGTTTCCTGCGATTTCACGCCCACAAGTCGCATCAGCCATTTCGACAGCTTTGTGGTGAACCATGAAAGCGGGTAAAACAGCAAATAAAACAAATAAATCGGTGGCGCAAAAAATCGGAGTGAGTTGTTGGGATTGATGCGAAATATTGTTTTTGGCAGGAACTCTCCGGTTAGCAAAATCACAAATGTGGAGATGAGCGTCTGCAGTATGAGCACTAGCACTTCTGACTGCACATGTGCATTTAGCCACGGGCTGAGAAAATATGCAGCTCCCATACCGTAAACAACAAGCATCACATTGTTGCCCACAAGTATTGAGGAGATGAATAGCTCCGAGTTTGCGTAAAATTTATTGATAATGCGATTGATGAAACCACCGCGCTTCACGTCTATTTCAACGCGCACACGGTCGCTGCTGATATAAGCAATCTCAGTGCCTGAAAACAAGGCGCTGAATATGAGGGCGATAATTGTGATAATTATCCAGGGTGTCATCGGGGCGAGGTGAGTAAAGAGGTTTATAGTAAGAGAGGGGCAATGATTAGCGGTTTACGGAAATTTCGTTATCAGTTTGGAGGAGCGGATTCATGATAGACATGCCTGAACGTTGCGAGGCGGGTAGGGGAGCCGAAGGTCGATCGCCGCTGCGCTCCGGTGCGCTTTCAACGCTGCCGGCCGACTTCGACGATTTGTTCTTGTCTTTGTCAAGTGGTATGATTGCTGTGGGGTGGTGCACCGTGTAGGCGGTCATTTTCTCATTTGACGTAAATCCATAGCCCTCAATGATGTGGCTCGAGCGCACAATGTGTATAAACGAGTCGGAGTAAACTTCGGCTTTCGCTTGATTCCAATAGAGCTGCTGAGTGAGAAATGAGTCGCGCATGGTGTTGACCATAATCACGTTGCCGTCAAGTCGCCACAAACGCCTGTTGCTGTAATATATTGCCGAGTCGCACACCATGTTGGCATTGGGCTTCATGTCGTTATCATATTGCACAAGTTTTAGCCCCGTGGGGAATGTCCAATATGGGTCTGACGATTCGTCGAATATGTTCCAAACCGATGTGGTGATGTTGTAGCGTGTGTAGCCTGAGTCGCTGATGAGTGTCGATACATGCGTAGTAACCATGGTTGGTGTGCTGATTGAGTCCATGTTTGGCACATAGCTATGCTTCTCTTCGTCGCAACCGGCAATGAATGCGGCAGCGACGAGAGCCATAGGCAAAAATAGAATGTTACGCATGCAGTACATCGTTGTGTAACGGCCTAATATAGTTTATTCTTAACAAACCACATTTCGTTGAAATTCAAGCCCAATGTGATGTTCAGATAGTTTTCTTTGATGAGTGGATTGGGGTGTGCTTGGCGGTGACGGAATTCGAGACCAATGTTTACCACTGTGCGCATTGCCGGCACCGGTAAACCAAGACCAAGTGTCACTCCATAGTCGCGCACGGTGTTGCCGAGCACGGTGATGTAGTCGCGGTTGGCATACGTACCAAAACGGTAGTTTATGCGTTGCAAATATGAGCCGCGAGCGTGGGGCTGATATTGGGCACCGATGCCCACACGATAGCGGTCGGCAAATTTGGTGTCCTCAAAGTTTTGTATTGAGCCATATTTGGCTTTTGACCACGGTTGATAGGTGAAGTCAGCTTCAACCATGAGCTTGTTGTTCCATTGCCAGTTGATACCTGCACCCCATGTTTCGGGTAGTGAATAACGCCCTTTCATGCGGTGGTCGTTAACGTTCACGGTGTCGATTGATACTGATGATGAAGATGTTGCATCATAGTAGATGCCGTATGCATCGCCGTGCAAATCTTTCTTCGGTGAGTAAACAACACCAACGGTGAACGCGTTTTGCGGGTTGAGTATGAATGAGTATTGCACACCAAACTCGGCACGCCAGTCGCGCACGGTCATTGAACGCTCAAATAGCGAGGTTGAGCCGGTTGATGTTGTTGCATACAAGTCGTTTGTTGTTGAGCCGAATAGGTAAGACACGTTAGCACCTACTGAAAAGCCGCGGAATATACGTCCGGCAAGACCAACATAGAGTTGGTTGATGCTGCCCGAACCGCTGCGCGATGCTGTGCCGTTTGTGATGTCGTTACCAAAAGAATAGCCCACTGAGCCGAATGGCAACAAACCTACCGATGCTCCCATGCGCTTGCCTATGGGCACTTGCATGGTGATATAATCAAGACCTCCGCCAAAGTTTTGCTCGCTATTGCTGCCTTCTTTTGACCATAGTGAGGTGAAGTCAACTCCCATGTCAAACAAAAATGTTGTTGAGTCAATTGCTGCATACGATGCGGGGTTCATTACGTTAATTTGACGACCGGAATTCATGGCGTAACCGGTGCTACCCATGGCACGTTGTGCCGATGTTGCATTGTCGCTGAGTGTGCCGTAGCCGTAGCGGGTATAGGGCGACATGGCTGTGTTTTGTGCCATAGCCGATGCAAGAGCGCCTAAGGTAAGGGCTAGTGTGATGACAAGTTTATTTAGTTTCATTAATTTTTGATTATGCTGTGTGAAATTGGAGATTATAATTGATGATGCTGTTTAGACCTAAGTTCACCAAGTTTGGCACAACTATTGGCTTGAAACTCAATTTGTCGCAAACCAATTCGGCTCCGCCTCCGGTGAGCACGGCAATAGCGTTATCTCCCAATTGCGAGTGATAGTATTCAAGCTCGGCTACAACACCGTTGATAGCTCCTGAACGCAGTGCTGTCTCTGTGTCATATCCCCACATGGGCGTATCTCCTTCTTCGGGCTCAATTTGCGGCAAACGTGCCGTGAAGCAGTTGAGAGCTTTCAGTCGCATGAATATCCCCGGGGCTATATTGCCGCCGCGATAGCAATTGTCGGCTGTAACAACATCGTAAGTGATTGCTGTGCCTATGTCGGCAACGAGTATGTCGCATCCCTTCGCCCCGATAAGTGAATGTGCGCCCACAGCAGCGGCAAGACGGTCAACGCCGAGCGTGTTGGGGGTGCGATAGTCAACTGTTATAGGCATTGGGGTGTTTACACTCAGCTCTATGACTTGGCTACAGCCCATGTGCAACGCAGCAAGCACAGCCTCATTGCGCTCTGATACGGAGCAGTATATTGCTGTGTCGATGTGCCGTGCTGCACACAAATTATTAATGTCGGCAACACTGAGATGGCGACAAGTGTACTCTGCTACGCATTGTGCCTTGCCGTCTACAGTCCACAGCGCTAATTTAGCAGCTGTGTTGCCTTGGTCGATTGTCAGATTATAGGCCATAATAATTAATCGGCAAAGTTAATAAACCTCGACAAATAAATCAGCTAAATAATCTTAATTATGTGCGAAAAGGTCAATTTTTCGCATAAAAACTTGCTTTTTCGTTAAATAATGGCTGCAACTTCTTTAAATGCGTAAGTATGAGTGGCTCCGCTTTGTTCCTCCAAAGTGAGCATGCCGGTTGTGTCTACGCTTTTAATTGCGGCTTTGATTGGTGTGCCTGTTTTGGCATCGAGCCACGGGTAGTATTGCCCGTCGTTACGCCAAAGCAAGTCGGCGTAGAGTGCACTCAATTCGGCGGGTTCTTGGTTCTCGCTATAGCTGTCTACGTAGTCTATGATTTCTGCATTAAACTCTTCAATGAGCGCGTCAAGCGAGTAAGTCTCACCTGTAAGCTGAGCCATTGACACCGGATTGGGCGCATCGCTGCAAAATGCCGTTTGGTTCACATTTATGCCAACTCCTATTATTGAGCGGTCAATTGCTGCTCCCGATAGCGCATTCTCAATGAGTATGCCGCATATCTTCATGTTGTCAACATATATGTCATTGGGCCATTTGATTAGCACCTTGCGTTTTAAATGGCGCTCCAATACGCGCACTATTGCCACCGACACAAGCATTGACAGCTCAAACTGATGCGCTGCGCTGATGGCTCCGGGACGTAGCACCAACGAGAATGTGAGATTCTTGCCCGGCTCTGCCTCCCATGTGTTACCACGCTGCCCGCGTCCTGCCGACTGTGTGAGCGCCCACACCACTGTGCCGTGCACAGCGGTGCCTCCCATGTTGGCAGCCACGGTGTTGGTCGATGTGGCTTCCTGAAGTTTGATGATGTTCATTATTCTGCTGCCGAGACAATGATGTCGCGTGAATTGTCGTCGTTAACTTTAATGGTGACGTTAACCGTGTCGTCGGGCAACATTGGCTCAATGCGCTCGGGCCATTCCAACAAGCAGAGTGCCCCTGAGTCGAAATAATCGTCAACACCTATGTCAACGGCTTCGTCAAGATTCTCTAGACGATAGAGATCAAAGTGATATATCAATTCGGCTGTTGTGTCTGATCGATATTCGTTGATGATTGAGAATGACGGCGAGTTTGTCACATCGTCTTCAACACCGAGTGCGCGGCACAATGCGTTGATAAATGTGGTTTTTCCGGCGCCCATTTCTCCATAAAAAGCATAGACGGTTTCATCGCCCATTGCTTCAACAAACTTGTGCGCTGCTGATGCTAGCTCCTCAAGTTTGTTTACGTGAATAGTGAAATTTTGCATATATTTACGTGTAAAATTACCTTGCGCAAAATTACAGCATTTTCACCAAATAATCAAGCCTAAACGCGCTAACACGCAACAACTCGGGCTTTTATTTGCTCTATTGCGCGCTTTTTACTAAATTTGTGCGTTTAAAACACCAAAAATTATATATGGCAACAATCAAGATTGCCGGCATTATGCGTGCCGGAGCATATTCTCCTAATCATATCGGCAACGACGCCGCTATATTTAATATCGCCGCCGAAGAGCTTCGCAAACGTGGCTGCGAAGTCAAAATCTACACCGAAGAGCAATTTATTGCCGGCGAGGTGAAAGAAAATATCATTGTCAACATGTGCCGCGAACAACGCTCTATTGCCCTCTTGCAAGAACGTGAACAACAAGGCGCACTAGTTATCAACTCAGGTTTCGGCATCGAAAATTGCACCCGTGAGCGCATGACTCGCATTCTCCTCGGCTCTGGCATACCCTATCCCGATAGCTTGATGGTTAACACCAACGAAGGCATTACTCAAGCTATGAAAGATGCCGGATTCCAACGCTGCTGGATCAAGCG
>CAZGAN010000125.1:0-5956 GCA_964523655.1 uncultured Bacteroides sp. | reverse complement strand
AGTTATAGGGCTGAATATGATTACCTTTCGAAGCGTGAGGCGAACGAATTGAGCTTATTCACGTAGTAAGTGCGCACATCAGTCCACTTGTAGTACGGCCCGCTCACCGGTGTTAACGGCAGCGTTGCTTCGGCTTCGTTGAGAAGCACTTTCACTAACACATTGTCGGGATTTGGAGCGCCCTCAATGGGACGATAGAATATGAATTGCAAATTCGAGCCCATTGGGAATATGGTGTAGTTGCGCCATAATCCTGATAATTCATCGAAATTATCTGTATCGACCGAGCTATTGTTTATTTCCATCAATACTGTTAGTGGCAGCAACATAGATTCGTGCCCGAAGCGAAGATTCACGCTTTTGCGCGGAGAAATCATGGCTGTGTCGGCGCTCTCAATGATATTGCGCAAGAGCGGACTTTGTTTCCAGGGCACGCGGTTGTTGGTGAGCGATGTGTTACCCGATTCGATATACCACTTTGCATTGTCTTTTGTCCACTCGTTGAGCAATTCTTGCTCGGTAAACAAGTCGTACAAATCATAGAGATTATCGTGGCTCTGAGCATTTGAAGCGACTTGAAATATTTGAGTAAAAAACCGTGTGGTGTCGATATTGTCGGCAACATATTGCGGGTCAGAAAATATTTTACTGAAAAATGCAGAGGTATCTCTGTGCTTGGCTCCAAACTCGGTGGCAAGATGACGATTTTCGCGCACAATTCGCTTTGCCACGGTGTCAACCGGATCGGCAGCGAGAATGTTTTGCGTGGTGCGCGAAGCATCGAAAGTGAACAACATATTCGGGTTATAGAGTTTGAGTGTGGTAACCTCATTAGCCATCGACAGTATGCAACGAATCACCATTGTTGATTTGGCATCGACGTGCGTGCCATTGGTGAATAGTTGCGGGAAGTTTTTGGTCATGCGGTCTGCAATTTGCTGATGCTGACGATGGCCTAGGGGTGTCAATTCGCCCAAGCGATTTGTTGACTCGGCATTGATGAAACTCATCTGTTCTAAGAGTTTTTTGCCTCGCGGAGTGAGCTTGCCAAGAGAATCGGCATGAGCAAGTATTTTCACCGGCTCGCTATACACTTTATCGTCGATGAGCCAACGGCTGCCATGACGTCCATAGTGCTCCATGTGGAACGGTTCATAACCGGCAGGCGCAGGAGTTAGCGTGGGTATGCCGTAAGCCGGCACCGGATAAGCGAACAATTCGCTTGCGGTTTGATACTTGTTTAAGTTTAAGTTATTTTCTGCATACGCATAAGCATTGCCAAACAAAAAAGCTGCGGCGAGAGCTAATGCCGAAAGTGTTTTAAATTTCATGGGGAAGATATATTTTGAGAGATTGATAGTTTTATAGCTTAAATTTACGCCACAGTGCATCAGGTATCAGTCGCCAAAGAGCCACAATCACAGCCCAACGGCGATTTATCACAATGCAACGGCGACGCTTTATGATTGCCTTATAGATTTTTTGCGACACACGCTCAACCGGCATTAGCAGCGGATACTTATTTTTCGCGGTGTCGAGCAAGTCGGTGTCAACAAAACCGGGACGTATATCAGTGATGCGAACATCAACTTTCTGTTGGTTGGCAAGCTGCTCAATCGATTGCAAAAACGTGTTTTGATAGCGTTTTGAAGCGCTATATGTTGCTGATATGCCAATACCTTTTGTTCCGGCAATAGAAGTTATTGCAGCAATTTGTCCACGGCATTTGTTGTCGCGAAAATATCGGTAGGCAGCAGAAATGATGGTGGTGAAACCGTCAACATTTGTGCGCACCGTGCGGCTATCGAAGGCTGTATCCAAGCTTGGGTTGTTCCATCCGCAGCCGGCAGAATATAGCAACACATCCATGCCCCCCACTCTATCAATGAGCGACATAAAATCGGCCTCGGCTGTAGACGATGTAACATCAATTGCTGCTGTTGTGACACGATCGCTATATTGCGCGGCAAAAGCTTGCAAGCGATCAATACGTCGAGCGGCAACACCAACATGCCAACCGTTTTCGGCAAACAGTTGTGCCACATGTTCGCCCATGCCCGACGATGCTCCAACAACAATGATACGTTTCATGGCTATACTAATTGCTATTTAAAGGGGAGCGTATATATGATATTGAATGAGCCGGAGAGCGACGACGATGACGTGCCATATCCGGGTATATACCAGGCATCGCCCACATCGGGGTGCGATTGGTGCAAAATAGAGTGATAGCGCAATGACCATCCAGCCGACACTTGGCTGAAGATTTTCACACGCAAACCTACCACAAACTCAAACCATCCGGCAGTCACCGACACTTGGTCGAACGTGAATGGGTCGGTTTCGCCCCAAAAATCATTAGTGAGGCGCACATCACTGACCGTGAACTTGAACGGTGAAAAGCCATAGCGCAAGCCTGCGAAAAATTGATAGTCGGGGTCGGAATTGTACAAGAAATTATAGTCGAGACCGAGCTTAAAATACGGGCTCAACGGAGTTTTATACGTGTAATTATTATCAGATGGTGAATAATCGGTTTGCCCCATACCAAACTCAAAAGTTGGCAAGTAGCGATTGTGCAAGCTCACATTGACAAATGCATCAGCGCCACCGTATTTTTGTCCGCAAATGCGCATCACCGGGTCCCAAATATTCACACCAACGTTAATTGCATGGAGCAATTTGTATTTCATTGGCGGTGCTTTTGGCAACAGTGTAGAGTCAATCCACTCAACACCACTGATGGTGTCGACCATCACAATTTTACCATTATCATCTTGATACTGTATAGAGCGAGCTCTGCGACGCTCAAGAGCGCGTATAGAGTCGCCATGTGCATCATTTTTTGACTGAGTGCGCGTGGAGGCATTGTTGACCGGTGTTGCACGGCGCTGACCGATGACCGGAGTCAATGCAGTAAAAATCACTGCCATTAAAACAGTTATGACATGTAGTCTTTTCATTCGTCAGCAGTACGGAAATATAATCGCAACTGAGTTGCGTCAACGTTAGTTATTAGAGAGTCGAGCACCGCCACTGAGTCGAGCAAATGCTGAGTGTACTTCACATTTTTGATGCGATAGCGAAACATTGCTCCGCACTCGGCAGAAGCGAACCACGGCTGCGCATCGTAATAGAAAGTGACTGTGTCATTGAGCTCGGCAAAGTCGGTTGTGTACCATTTATAGCTCAAGCACCACGATGTTTGCGATTTTGTTGCGCGTAGGGGCATATAAACCTGGCTGGCTGACTCGCCGGCATAAAGCAAGACTGAGTCACCCGAATCGCCAATGCCGGTGATTTCGAGCGAGTCAAGAGATATGGCTTCATCGGTGTTATAGCTGTAGAACTCAGCCAACGGGGTGGCTGAGCGCAAATCAGTGCAACCGTTCGTATTGCAGCCGGTGAGCATCACCGGTAGTGTTATGCTTGATATTGCTAATATGCTTAATAATTTTCCCATCTTAAGATTTCATCAAGAGGTTTGCGCACCTTAGCGGCAATAGAAGATCCGGGTGCAGCAAAACCGAGGGGCAAAAGTGCTACCGGCTCAACATCGTCGGGCAAAGCCAACTCTTTGCGCACAGCTTCAATGTCGAAGCTGCATACCCAGCATGTTGCAAGGTCGAGAGATGTTGCTGCCAAGCACATGTGCTCTACGGCGATAGCTAAATCTACGTCAGTATGGTTTTTATTGTCAGCGGGACGAACCCATGCATCACTGCGTTTACCACATGCCACAATGAGCACCGGAGCGTCATTGAATGCGGGACGCGACTTTGCCAACATGCGTTGGCGACGTGCGGCATCGCGCACCACCACAAAGCGCCACGGCTGGCGATTGCATGCACTGGGTGCAAGTTGCGCTGTTTCAACTATTGCACGAACTAATTCGTCTGACACTTCGCGAGTTGCATCGTATGCACGACATGAGTAGCGTTTGCATACTAGCTCATAAAATTGAGGATAAGAGTTCATAGCTGACTATATTTCGTTATCAATTTCGTAATCATTTCTACGCGGTGAATTTCGCACTATAAGTTCGCCAACAAATCCGGCTAGGAAAAGCTGGCTACCAAGCAGCATCATTGTGAGCGCTATGTAGAAATACGGCGAATCGGTCACCAAAATGTAGTGGTTGCCGTGATACATGTTGTACAACTTCACGCCGCCCACCAAAATCACAGCCACAAAGCCAATGAAAAACATCAGTGAGCCAAGCAAGCCGAAGAAGTGCATCGGCTTTGCACCAAATTTACCGGTAAACCAAAGAGTAGCGAGGTCGAGATAGCCATTCACAAATCGGTCAAGACCAAACTTTGTTTTGCCATATTTGCGAGCACGATGTTGCACCACTTTCTCACCGATTTTTTTAAATCCAGCAAGTTTTGCCATATATGGTATGTAGCGATGCATATCGCCATACACCTCTATGTGCTTAACCACAGCGCTGCGATATGCCTTCAGGCCACAGTTAAAGTCGTGGAGATTGTGTATGCCACTAACGCGACGAGCTGTTGCATTAAACAGCTTTGTGGGTATTGTTTTGCTCAGCGGGTCATAGCGTTTTTGCTTGTATCCCGACACCAAATCATAGCCATCTTCAACAATCATGCGATACAACTCCGGAATCTCATCGGGGCTATCTTGCAAGTCAGCGTCCATAGTGATAACCACTTTGCCGCGGGTTCTTTCAAAACCAGTGTTTAAAGCCGGAGATTTACCGTAATTGCGACGGAAAGAGACCCCGCGCACATGTGGATTTAATTGTTTGAGGTGCTCTATGACCTGCCACGATGTATCGGTAGAGCCATCGTTTATAAAGAGAATCTCGTAAGAAAATTTATTTTCATCCATAACACGACGAATCCACGCTTCAAGCTCGGGAAGCGACTCGTCTTCGTTATACAACGGCACTACAACGCTTATGTCTATATCGCCACATGCGTTGGCTGTTTGTTCGGTGGTATTTATATCTGAGCTCATATATTTGAATTGCTATTCTTATTAAAAGCGCGCACCAATAGTGCCAGCAACAACGACAGCATTGAGCCTGAAAAAACTACTGACCATATTGATGATATGGCTAGAGATATTGCTGTTGGCAACATGTGCTTATCAATCATCATTTGCAGCGAGTCGGCTATTTCGTTTGCCTCGGGCACACCTAGTGAGCGATACACGTCAATCGCTACTCGCAAATTATCAACTATAAAAGTAGGATTCATGAATCGCAAGAACACATACACGGCAGCAGCAAGAAGTATGCTGCCAAAAAAGAATATGCTGATGCCATGCATCCACAAAGCCGAAAAGAACTGCATATTTGGGTAGCGCACATAGTCACGCTTCATTAGTCGATACACTATGAATGGCACTGCAATCATCATTGCAAACGCCAAGAAACCGAGCACCGGCACGTGCATCGAGTAAACAGCGGCAAAGAAGAGAGCTATCATGAATAATCCTACACGAAAGCCATCGTCGGCGCCTCTTTTATACACAGATGGAGTTGTTGCGTTTTCGCTCATAAAAGTTATACGTATTTTATAGCGCAAATTTAATCATTTATTTTGACATTGCGCAATATTTCCGGCAAACAATGACTATAAACTCAAAAGAAAGCAGCATATTGACAAAATGGCGAAAAACGTGCCATTTTTGTGTCATTTTGCTGATTTAACACTTTGATTAGCAATAGAATAGGTGTAACATTTTTGAAATATTTTATAAACATTTTTGTTACCCAGATGTAACCACTTGTGCAAAATAAAAGCGTTTTTCTGTTAAATAGAATTAAATATTAACAGAAACTATTTGTTATTTCAACAAAACCCACTAACTTTGCAAGTGTGTTTTTCATAGTATTAGATTAAGATAAAGGTTTAAAGGAAAAAGAGTTGTCGTGAGACAGCTCTTTTTTTATTAGCATTTTGCTATTTTTCGATTACAGAAT
>CAZGAN010000124.1:0-5986 GCA_964523655.1 uncultured Bacteroides sp. | reverse complement strand
GAAAAGTAACTTTGCGGTGTAAACACAAAAACACTAATAAGTTATGGCAACTATTCAAATCAATGATGTTGTATTTGCAACAATTTCACAACGCGGTTCAACCCTTGCGAGTTTAAAGCTGAGTGGCATCACATCAATGACACACTTGTTGCAATATGTGCGTAAATATGTGAGCACGCTCAAGGGCATGGCAACGCTTGTGGTGCGTAATTCATCGCAAGGCTGGACAGCCACACAATCGCTCTACGTGCGTTGATTGTGACACATTTTTTGTATCTTTGCGGAAACCAATAAAAAAGATACAAACATGAAAAAGATTATACCTGATTGGGCTATGAAAATGAATTGTGCCGTGACCGTATGCGATGCCAACTGCACAATAATATACATGAACGAGAAATCGCGCAACACATTTGCTGAGGGCACCGATAGACTTATCGGCGCAAATTTGATGGAGTGCCATCCGGAGCGCGCTCAGCGAATCATCAAGCAATTGCTTGCCGATGGAGGCAGTAATTCGTACACCATTGAAAAGCGTGGGGTGAAAAAGCTTATCTATCAAACAGCATGGCGCGATGATAACAATAACGTTGCGGGGCTGGTAGAAATATCAATGGAAATAGCGTTTGAGATGCCACACTACGTGCGCAGCTAGATGTAAGGGCGCAAATAATCGCTGTTTTTTTTGCGTAGTTTTATGGTTTTGAGTAATTTTGCGGTTACTTCCGAAATTAGCGAATTATATGTACTACGTTACAAAACGATTAGAAATATCAGCATCACACAGTTTGCGACTGGACTACGAGAGCAAATGCACTCAGCTACACGGTCACAACTGGATAATAACTGTATATTGCCGCGCCAAAGAGCTTAACTCAAATGGCATGGTGACAGATTTCACACACATCAAGGAGTTGGTGATGGGCAGACTAGACCACGCTAACCTCAATGAAGTGCTTGAGTTTAACCCAACAGCCGAAAATCTTGCGCGCTGGATATGCGACAACGTAGAGAATTGTTGGCGCGTTGATGTGCAAGAAAGCGAAGGCAATACAGCAAGTTATGAGCGAGACTGATAAGACATATCGCATAAACGAAATATTTTGTTCACTGCAGGGCGAAGGTTATCACACCGGCACTGCAGTGGTGTTTTTACGTTTCAGCGGATGCAACAGAGCGTGCTCATTTTGCGACACAGATTTTGCCGCATATAAAGAAATGACAGCGCAACAGATTGTTGAAGCAGTATCGGCATACACACCACGACATCTCATCATCACCGGGGGCGAGCCTACTTTGCAGCTCGATGCACCGCTGGTGAGCGCACTCAAGGCTGCCGGATTTTTTGTGCAGATAGAGACAAACGGCAGCAATGAAGTGTGTGATGGTGTTGATTGGGTGACATGTTCGCCAAAGGCAAAACCGTGGCACATAGCTCATGTTGATGAGCTGAAGATTGTGTATCAAGGTCAAGACGTAGAAACGATACGCGAGCACTTCAATGCCGCACACAATTTTTTGCAGCCATGTTCAGGCGAGAATACAGAGGCTGTGATAGAATATATAATAGCGCATCCGCAATGGCGATTGTCACTGCAAACGCATAAACTTATAAACATTAAATAAACTCTCTCATCACATAGCAAAACAATACCAACTATGAAAAAACTTGCATACATATTGCTCACGCTCACAGTTGCTTCAATCAACGCTTTTGCAGCTAAGCCCAAAACAGCTGCTAAGACAGAGGATTTGTCGCACTATCAATATGAAGCCGAAGAAGCACTTATGCTCTATGATGTTGACCGCGCCGAAGAGGCTGTTGACAATTGGCAAACACGACTCACGAAGGCGAAGAAAGAAGCTCCGCATGAGCTCAGATCGCTGCAAAGTCGCGTGCTCACCATGCGCAATATGCTGGAACGCGTGGAGCAAATAGTGATTGTTGACTCACTGAGCGTTGACACCACCGAATTTTTCAAGCACTATCGCCTGGCGGTTGAGGCAGGAAAGATTGGCGGCACGGCACACTGCACCACATACACACCGGCATCGGGACGCGAAGTGTTTTACTCAGAGCCTAATGAAACCACCGGCAAGATGCAAATCATGTATGCCGGCATACTCGATGACGGTTCACGCGAAGAAGGCACCGACGCACAACTTTCAATTGGCGACGGTGACGCATCGTTTCCGTTTATGCTTGCTGACGGCATCACGCTCTACTATGCCAGCAATGCCGACGTTGAAGGAGCTCTTGGCGGATACGACATATATATGACTCGTCGCAACGATGAAGGCGGCTTCTATGAGCCAACAAACGTGGGCATGCCTTACAACTCTCCGGGCAATGACTACATGATGGCAATAGATGAGACAACAGGCTTGGGCTGGTGGGCAACCGACCGCAATGCAGAAGACGGCAAGGTGACTATTTATGTTTTTGTGCCTAATGAGACACGTCAGAACTATGACCCAGACCGAAGCGACATTAGCGAACTTGCATTTATATCGTCAATAGCAGCAACACAGCCTGAAGGGTTCGATGCAAAAGAGAAACTCGCTGTGCTCAACAATATAGACAACGACAGCGATAACGAAGTTGCAACCACATTTGCACTTTCACTTGGCAACGGCACAGTGTATCGGTCGCTCAACGATTTCAAAAATATGGAAGCTCGCGGCATGATGCGACAATATCTCACAGAGCTCAGCGAATATAACAAACAAGACTCACAATTGCAAGCCTTGCGTCGCGAATACGCAGAAGGTAATCTGACACTCAACGAGCGCATAGCGAAAGCCGAAAAAGAACTTGACTATGCGCGCAACGCCTTGATTTCACGCCGCAATTCAGTTATCAAGCTCGAACTTAATAATCGATAAACTGTATTAACCCTCATAACTAACATTTTAAATTCCCCTTAAATCGCTTGATATGGCAACTTTTCTTATCGCATTAGCAGTATTGATAGGTGGATATTTCATCTATGGTTTAGTGGTAGAGAAAGTATTTGGCATTGAAGCCACACGCCCTACGCCCGCCATGACTATGGCCGACGGTATTGACTACGTGCCTCTACCCACTTGGAAAGTATTTCTAATTCAATTTTTAAACATCGCCGGGCTAGGGCCGATATTTGGAGCCATCATGGGCATCATGTTTGGACCGGCAGCATTTTTATGGATTGTTTTTGGCACCATTTTCGCCGGAGCCGTGCACGACTTTATTTCAGCAATGATGTCGCTACGCTCAGGTGGAGCATCACTTCCGGAGATTGTGGGCAACGAACTCGGTACGGGCATCAAACAAACCATGCGCGTATTTTCAATTTTGTTGATGGTGCTTGTTGGCGCAGTGTTTGTATTAACGCCTGCCGGACTTCTTGATTCGCTGACATCAGCACAATCACATCTTTACTTTTGGATTGGGCTCATCTTTCTTTATTATATGCTTGCCACGCTACTTCCTATTGATAAGATTATTGGCAACATTTATCCGTTGTTTGGCGCAGCATTGATATTTATGGCAGTTGGATTGCTGTGGAATCTGCTTTTCAGCGGAGCACCAATACCTGACGGAATGAGCGACGGTCTATATTCACGATATCAAGACGAAGCGCATCCGGTATTTCCAATGATGTTTGTATCAATAGCATGTGGTGCAATTTCCGGCTTTCATGCCACACAATCGCCAATGATGGCTCGCTGTCTCAAGAACGAAAAGCTAGCGCGACCGGTGTTTTACGGAGCGATGGTAGCCGAAGGTCTTGTTGCCCTCATTTGGGCTGCAGCAACAATCACTTTCATGGGCAGCTATGAACATTTGTTCGATTTCATGCAAGGTGAAGGAGCATCGGCAGGCAAAGTGGTGAAAGAGATATCATTTAGCTGGTTTGGCGGATTTGGAGAAATATTAGCAATACTCGGAGTGGTTGCAGCGCCCATCACAACCGGTGACACAGCTTTGCGATCAGCTCGTCTCATTGCAGCCGATTTCTTACACATCGACCAAAAGAAGTTACTAAACCGCGTATTGCTATCATTGCCGATATTTGCGTGTGCATTTGCCGTGATGATGATTGACTTCAACGTGCTTTGGCGCTACTTTGCATGGTGCAACCAGACACTTGCAGTATTCACACTCTGGGCAGCCACAGTATACTTGGCACGACATGGCAAAGCATATATCATCACAATAATACCAGCCATGTTTATGACTGTTGTATCAGTAAGCTACGTGCTATTTGCACGTCGTCCTGAAGGATTCGGATTAGACTGGGGCATAGCAGTAGGCACCGGATTGTGTGTTGCAGCGCTATTACTGATATTGTTTTTACGTGCAAAACCGAAACTAAAGCTCGAGAAATAATCTCCCTCCTCTATATAGTTTTTTTCATGATTATTGTGCAATCACATTTGTATGTGGTTGCACATTTATTTCACAATAGCAGCTATCGAAAAAATCGTTAGCAAAGGCTTTTGTATTGCAATTTTTCGATATAACTTTGCAGCGTATAACCAAAAAGGAATAAAGAAATGAATACACCGCTAATCACATGGATATGTGTAGTAGCAATTATGCTCTTGTTGATGCTCACACAACTAGTACGTTACAATTTAAAATACTTGCGTAAGAAATCAACAGCTACAGGAAATGCACATAAACACTAATTGTAAACCTATTGACCACACCGAGCAAGAAGTCTGTGACTTCCTGCTCAAATATGCGGCCTACTTATTGGGATGTGGCGCAACATGTATTCGCCTCGAAAAGAATGTGCAACGCATAGCAGAAGCATACGGCAAGAATGCCGATATAACAATCATGCCGCGACACATACACTTGACTATTAGCAATAAAGATCGCAGTGAGGCTATTACCTCAACATCAACAGTGCCTCACGTGCCCATTGACTATGATATGAACACTAGCCTGAGCGAAATCAGTTGGAATATAGCAGACGGCAAAATGAATCTACAACAAGCAGAAGCGGCTTTTGACGATATACTAAAGCGTAAGCCACAAAACAAACTACTTGTCACACTGCTAGTTGCAGCTGCAACAGCCGGTTTTTGCGGCATTTTTGGCGGAGACATAACGTCGTTGCTAATTATATTTTGCTCAACATTTGCAGGATACTCACTAAAATATTTTTTACTAGGCAAACACGTTGATGCCCGAGTTGTTTGGATATTGTGCGCGTTTGTATCAACAGTACTTGCAGCCGGCGACTTTTTGTTTAATCTCAGCACAACACCACAAATCACGGTTAGTACATCAGTGCTATATTTAACACCCGGCATAATATTTCTAAATTCATTTAGCGACCTACTCAACAAGCACTACATCTGTGCATATAGCCGACTTGTAGATGCATTTATGTTCACTTGCTGCCTATCGCTAGGATTATGCGTGGCACTAATGCTCATGCAAGTAGGCATGTTCAACTAACACACAACGCAAATATGCTCAATCAAATATTACTTGATGCTTTATATTCAGCGATAGCAGCTATCGGTTTTGCAGCTATCAGCCGGCCGCCCAAGCGTGCTTATAAATACTGTGCACTCATCGCGGCAATCGGACACGCTTCCAGATATGTTTTAATGCTAGATTGCGGGCCACACTTTCACATTGTTGCAGCTTCAACAATAGCAGCGTTTATCATAGGCACACTAGCCGTATTGCTCACCACGTTTTCGAAAACGCCGGCAGAGACATGCCTATTTCCCGCACTTTTACCTATGATTCCCGGCATCTTCGCATATAAAACAGTAGGAGGCCTTGTGATGTGCTTAGCGTCAACATCAGCCGGAGCTGAAAAATTTAATTACTACTTTTTTCAGTTCGCATCAAATGGCATCACAACGCTCTTCATAATACTCGGCATGGTGATTGGTGCAACACTACCGATCTTTATGTTTAAGAAAATCTCGTTTCAAGCCACACGCTCAGCCTAGTTTTTGTTACTTTCGCAAAACT
>CAZGAN010000123.1:0-6079 GCA_964523655.1 uncultured Bacteroides sp. | reverse complement strand
CAAGAAATTGCCGCCTACGAATGCGGCAATCAAACAAACTATCGCGCAAAGGTACTAATTTTTTCGCTAATCTCCAAACTCTCACCCACTTTTCCCGTTTTTTGTGCTTGTGTGATTACTCGAAAAAAATAAAGCGCCGAATGCTCGCACTTGAAATCAAGTTGCAACCATTCGGTGCTTCTATGCTATGTTAGTGTGGTTGTGTTGCTTACTTCACCACAATTTCATCGGTGAAGAGCACGCCGCCATAAGTTTTATCAGCATCTGCTTGATAACGCACATAGCGAGCTTTTGCTTCGCCTTCCCATCCAAAGTTCTTGAATGATAAGCCTTCGTCTTTGACCACGGTGTTGTCAATGTGTTTGAGCTCGGTAAAGTTCTCACCGTCGTTTGAAACAGAGATTGTTATGCTTGCAGGCATATAAACATCGGGTCCGCAAATTTGCATGAAATCAGCGGCAATGCTGTGTATGTCAGTTTCTTGCTCTAGGTCGATAACAACATCCATGCGCGGATTGCCGATGAATGCCATCCAACGTTTGTCACCGTAAGCCCATCCACCGCGTTTGCCGTCGGTCAATGTCTTATCTCCATTAGCAGGATAGTTTTCCCAATACGGACGTTTGAACTCAACTTTTTTGCCCACAGCGAGGTGTGATATGTCGGTTAGTGACTCCGGACGGTCGCCTACTTCTTTGCTGAAATCGAAGAAGTTATAGCCCATCTCCTTCATTTTGGGGAGCACGCCGTTGCGTACGCGCTTGCTGAATGAATCCCATGACTTGTTCTCAAGGTTAGTCCATCCAACTTCAGCTATTGCAATGCAGCGTGGGTAAAGCATAAATTCAGCGTATTCTGCGGTGGGCACGTGTTCTGTCCACAAGTTTGCTTGCACACCGATTATGTATTTGGCTTGCTCAGCAGTGAAATCGTCGGGCACGGGATTATAGCCATACACTTTTGAAAGTGGCAGATAGCCGCCACCGGCGTTTGGTTGAGTGTAGGGCGCATCTTGATAGTTGTCAAGATAGCAATATCCACCCGGGCTCATGATTGCTTTATGGCCTGTTTTTGCAGCCTCAAGACCACCGTCAACACCTCGCCATGACATAACTGTTGCGTTCGGAGCCAAACCCCCTTCAAGTATTTCGTCCCAGCCGAGCAAATCACGACCTTTACTGTTGAGATACTTCTCAACGCGATGTATCAGATAGCTCTGTAGCTCGTCAACATTATTCAGTCCGTTTTCGCTCATGCGCTTTTGGCAAAGTTCGCAAGTCTTCCATGCTTGCTTGCTGGCTTCATCGCCACCAATATGTATGTAGTGCGATGGGAACAATGCAATCACTTCGTCAAGCACATTTTCAATGAACTCAAATGTAGCTTCGTTACCAACACAAAAATCTGATTGTTTTGGCTGATGAGTGCATGATAGCTCGGGAAATGTGGTTGTAACTTCCTCTGAGTGAGAAGGCATCTCTATTTCGGGAATGATGGTGATGCAACGTTTTTGAGCGTAAGCAATCAAATCGCGCATTTCGTCTTGGGTGTAGAAACCACCGTGAGCGTTAGCATCTGTTTGTTCGCAATAGAGATTGCCTTTGTCGTTCCATTCAGCCCATGTCTCTGCCGGACGCCATGCTGCATACTCAGTTAGGCGCGGATAACGCTTGATTTCCAAACGCCAACCGGCTGCATCGGTGAGGTGAATGTGGTAACGGTTAATCTTAAATTGAGCCAGCAAATCAATTTGTCTCTTCAAAAAGTCGAGACTGCGGAAGTGTCGCGACACATCCATCATCACACCTCGATATGCAAAACGAGGACTGTCTGTGATGTTGCATGCTGCGATTGTGCCATCGGTTGATGCGTCAACCAATTGCACAAGTGATTGGATGCCATAAAATAGTCCGGCATCGTCATGTCCCTTGATGGTAATACCTTTTGTGGTAACGGTTAGCACGTAACCTTCTGCCGGAAGGCAGCAATCAAGCTCTAGTTTGATGGCTTGTTTGTCTTTTGCCTTGTTCGCTAAGGTTACATTCAATTTGCTGTGAGTAAAGGCTGTTTCCATAATTTCTTTGGAAACTTTACTCCAATCGGCTACAACATATTTGGCATCAGCAATTTTATAGCTGCCGGTTTGTTGCTCGTAATGTTGAGGAGCCGGTGTGATTGGCGCAGTGGTCGGTTGCGCTGACGCTGTAAATACACTAAGTACTAACAGCACAATGATACTAATGCGTTTCATGTATAATTATTGTATGTTTTTGGATAGATATTTCTTAGCTTGTGTCTCTGTGATTTCGCAACGTGAGGCATAATCGCTCAGCTGTTCGGCACTGATTTTACCGATAGCAAAGTAGTATGCTTCCGGGTTGGCAAAATACAAACCGCATACTGATGAGGTTGGCAACATTGCTCCGTTTTCAGTCAACTCAATGCCTATTTCGCTGAGATTTAAGCTTTCGTTGAGTTTGAAAATGAGCTGTTGGTCGGGTAGTGAGGGATAGCCTACTGCCGGACGTATACCAACATATTTTGCGCTATACAATTCCTTGAGTGAGAGATTCTCTTCAGGCGCATATCCCCAGTATTTTTTGCGTACTGACAGATGCAAAAATTCTGATGCCGCCTCTGCCAAACGGTCGCATAGCGTTTGCAAAATTACAGTGCTATAACTATCGTTATTAGCTTCGTATTTTGCTTTTAATGCACTTATCTCGCCTGAAATTGATACGGCAAACATGCCGATATAGTCGCCTTTTGGAGAAACAAAATCAGCGAGTGAAGCAAAAACGTTACTGTCAGATGCTTGTTGTCTAAGCATTGGCAGCGTTATACTGTCTGCCACAATATTGTCGCCATCGCTATGTGCTTCGGTCAAATTTATAATTGCATGGCAACAATGAGGTGCAGTCTTCACTATTTCACTCAGCACTCCTTGTGCATCATTATATAGTTTTACTGCTTGTTCTGCCTTGTCGCGCTCTTCGCCTGTGAAACTGTTAAGCCATGTTTGGTGGCAACCGGCGCAGTCATGCACAAAGGCAACACCTGCAAATTTGGCATCCATCTTCCATGTGTTGAAGAAAAATGCCCAATTTATGTGGCTAACAACGTCAGAAATGTTTAATTCTATCACTCTGCGTCCTTTTTGCGCCGGGATGACCGGATTGTATGTTGCCCAATCTATTTTTATGCCGTTATTGCGCGCTGTTTCTAGTGACGCTAAGCTAACTTTACTCCGATTGAACGATTCACGCAAGTCGGCATATTCAGCCTCAATATCGGCAATATATTTAGCTCGAGTCTTTTCGTTGAGCAGTTGAGCAGCGGCTATCGGATTTTGTGAAGCATCGCTCACGTGCACAACAGCGCCATCGTAGTGCGGAGCTATTTTTATTGCAGTGTGCAGTTTTGAGGTCGTTGCACCGCCAATGAGTACGGGAGTGGTTAACCCGGCGCGTTTCAATGCTTCAACCACGTGAGCCATCTCATCGAGCGACGGTGTAATCAATCCTGATAGTCCGATAAGGTCAGCTTTATGCTCTATGGCTGCTTTGACAATGGTTTCTGCGTCAACCATCACACCGAGGTCAATAACCTCGTAGTTATTACATGCCATGATGATGCCAACTATATTTTTGCCTATATCATGCACATCGCCTTTCACTGTGGCTAGTATAATCTTTCCTGCCTTTGTTGAGCCGGCAACCTTTTGTGCATCAAGCAATGCCGGTTGTAATTCGGCTACAGCTTTTTTCATTGTACGTGCTGTTTTCACCACTTGAGGTAAAAACATTTTTCCCTCGCCAAAAAGTTCGCCAACGTGTTTCATTCCGCTCATAAGAGGCCCGTCAATGATGTCGACCGGACGATCGAACACTGTTAATGCCTCGGCAATGTCGTTAGCGAGAAAATCATTAACGCCTTTTTCGAGCGCATATTGCAAGCGCTCGGCAACCGGGAGCTGCCGCCATTTGGGCTCCACTGTCTCTGTTGACGGAGCACTTTCGGGCGCATGAAGTTTTTGCGCATAATCAATCAAGCGATTGCATGCATCTGCATTGCGATTAAGTATCGCATCTTCAATTACCTCGCGAAATTCAGGTTCGATATCTTCATATTGCACTGCTGTGCCCGGATTCACAATCGCCATATCCATGCCGTTTGCAATGGCATGATACAAGAACACTGCGTGCATAGCTTCACGCACATAGTTGTTACCGCGGAACGAGAACGACAAATTGCTCACACCACCGCTAACCTTTGCGTGTGGCAGATTTTCTTTAATCCATTTTGTCGCGTTGATAAAGTTTGCTGCATAAGCATTGTGCTCGTCAACACCGGTGGCAATTGCCAATATATTGGGGTCAAAAATAATGTCGGTAGCCGGGAAATCAAGCTTTTCACGCAATAGTTTGTATGCACGTGCACACACTTCAATCTTGCGCTCGTATGTGTCAGCTTGTCCTTTTTCATCAAAAGCCATCACAATCACAGCCGCACCAAGTCGTTGTATGGCGCGTGCACGCTGCAAAAACACCTCTTCTCCTTCTTTGAGTGAGATGGAGTTGACTATGCTTTTACCTTGACAGCATTTTAAACCGGCGAGTATTACATCCCATTTCGATGAGTCAATCATGATGGGCACTCGAGCTATATCTGGGTCTGATGCCAATAGGTTGAGAAATTTGCTCACTTCAGCAGCAGCGTCAAGCATGCCGTCGTCCATGTTGATATCAAGCATTTGAGCTCCGTCATCAACTTGTTTGCGTGCTATGCCGAGTGCTTCATCGTAGCTCCCTTCTTTTATAAGTCGTAAAAATTTTCGGGAACCGGCAACGTTGCATCGCTCTCCGATATTCACAAAATTTATTGCCGGTGTAATTTCAAGCACGTCAAGACCTGAAAGTTTCAATGTCTCTTCTGCTTTCACCGGAGTGTGTGGCTTGCCAAGCGCACGAATGGCACTCATCGCCTTGATGTGTGCCGGAGTAGTGCCACAGCATCCACCTATAGCGTTCACCAAACCATCTTTCACGAAGTCGGTCATCGCTTCGGCAAGGCTCTCCGGCGTTTCCGAGTAGTTGCCAAATGTATCGGGCAATCCGGCATTGGGGTAGGCGGTGATGTAATAGGGCGCTGTTTGTGCCAATTCTTTGAGGTAGGGATACATGTCTGTCGCTCCAAATGAGCAGTTTAATCCCACACTCACTATGTGTTTTGCATGACTAACCGATGCCAAAAATGCCTTGAATGTCTGTCCGGAAAATGTACGTCCTCCTTTGCCTGAAAGAGTAACCGAAAGCATTATTGCCATGTCGTTGCCACGTGCATCAATAATGTCTTCTGCTGCCGAAAGAGCTGCTTTTAGGTTGAGACTATCAAAAATCGTTTCAAACAATAATATATCAACACCACCGTCAATGAGAGCATTGATTTGCTCGCTATATGCATCATATAGCATATCAAAGTTAACCTCGCGATATGCCGGGTCATTAACGTCCGGACTCATTGACGCGGTCTTGTTTGTCGGCCCGATTGATCCGGCAACATAGACCTTGCGCTCCGGGTGCTCTTGCATGTACTCGTCGGCAACGCGGCGTGCAAGTTGTGCTCCGGTTCGGTTTATTTCTGCCACAATATTGCTCATATTGTAGTCTGCCATTGATATGGCATTGCCGTTGAATGTGTCAGTTGATATAATATCAGAACCTGCTTCAAGATATTGTCTATGTATTGATGCAATCACATCAGGACGCACAATTGGCAGTATATCATTGTTGCCTTTGAGCGCTACTTCGGTGTCTTTGAAGCGTTCACCTCTAAAGTCTTCTTCGCTGAGGTGAAATGATTGCACCATTGTGCCCATTGCTCCATCGAGCAATAATATATGATTCTCAAATTGAGTTGATAATTCGGCTTTGGTCATTACAAAAACTATGATTTTACACGTTTATTGTTGGCAAATTTACAAAATTTATTGGTATTTACCTTCCTTTACGCTCAAAAAACTCCGTTAGCACCGCCTTTTCTTCTAATTCTCTTTTTCGTTGTTTAACATCATTAGTGT
>CAZGAN010000122.1:0-6191 GCA_964523655.1 uncultured Bacteroides sp. | reverse complement strand
CGCGACCCCAACCTTGGCAAGGTTGTGCTCTACCAACTGAGCTATTTTCGCAAGTCTACACTGTGAAAGCGTTGCTGATATTTCAATTTTCTCTTTTTTCGAGCGAAAAACGGGACTCGAACCCGCGACCCCAACCTTGGCAAGGTTGTGCTCTACCAACTGAGCTATTTTCGCATTATCGCTCCGACTATTGGTGTTTTTGTCGTTTGCGATGCAAAGGTACGACAATTTTTTGAATTAGCAAGTATTTATACGCAAAAATTTCAAAATATTTTTCCTCCGTTTCTCTAATTTGCAATAAATCAGAGTAATAGTGCTAATCTGGTTTTTGCCGTTTTTTTTAGCAAGCTCTTAAGCCTACGCGTCGCGCTCGAGTATTTGAGCTGACAAGGTGTCGGCACTATGCACAAGCGCCACAAGCGGCGATTTTTGTTGTGCTGTGCGATATGATCGCTCTTGCTCTATGCTTTGCTGTGCAAGTTCCCATGCACCCATGTGCCAGCGTATGGCAAAAATTTCTTCGTCTTCAAGGTCAAGACCGCTACGCAATAGCATGATAACCGATTTTTCACCGTGACCAACCGGAAAATTATTGTAGTCAACGGTGTATTCTTCAAACTTCTCGTATATACCGATTTCGTTTTTGCGAGCACGTTGCACCTTGCGATAGATGTCTGCCTTGCATACATCGTGGAGTAGGGTAGCTATAGCCACAGACGCTAACGGCAGCTGTGCCTCCATGTCGGGGCGCATCTTGATGATGCTTTCGCGCAAGGCAATTGCCATGTCGTAAACTTTCAGCGAATGTTCTACCAATCCACCGGCAAAGTTATAGTGATTTTTTACCGATGCCGGAGCTTCAAAAAAGCCAAGTGCTTCAAGGTCTTCAATAACGTAGTCTATATTCTCGCGGTTAGTTTCTTTCAGTAGTTTGCAAAAACGCTCTTTGTTTTTGGTTATATCAACTGTTTGTGCCATGTGTCAGTACATATAATGAGTTAGTTATTATTCTTTTATAATATGGGTGAGAGCAGTCGCAACACGCTCTCGCAGATTTTGTGAGTAATGGGCCGCTTTGCCCAGTTTGAGGCGAGCACTCGCGTTGAGTGACGCATGTCGGAAATGAATATATCAGTCATGCGCTGATTAAACTCTTGTGAATAAACGAAAATATTAGCTTCAAAATTGTGCTCAAAGCTTCTAAAATCAAAGTTTGTTGACCCAACCGAGGCTACTTCATCGTCTATGATTAAGTTTTTGGCGTGGAGCATGCCATCGTCATAGAGATATATTTTTATGCCCGACTGTATGCATTCATATATATATGAGAACGATGCATAGCGCAGCATGTTGCTGTCGCTACGTCGCGGCATCATTATGCGCACATCAACTTTGGCTAGTGCTGCAGCCTGCAGCGCTGTGAGCAACGCTTCGGTTGGCAAAAAGTATGGCGTCTGTATGTATATGCGCTTGTGTGCCCCCGAAATTGCCTTTTGAAACATAAACTCAATGTTGCTCCACTTCGATGTTGGCCCGGCGGTGATGAGCTGAGCGCTCATGTTGCCCGGTGCCGTTTCCATGCACGGCAGAGCTTGTTTGAGCAGTGGCTTACCCATAAATGACCAATCAATGGCAAACGACGATTGAAGTGCTGCAACAGCCGGCCCTTCTATGCGCAGATGCGAGTCGCGCCAAGCTTTAAAATTCTTTCCGCCGTCAATATATCTGTCAGCAATATTCATGCCGCCGATATAGCCTATGCTGCCGTCAATAACACACATTTTGCGGTGATTACGCCAATTTATGCGCGTGCCGAATGGTGGAAATGCCACCCTGAAAAACGGATATATCTCAACCCCGGCTTCTTGCAAACGCTTGAAAAATGCATCGCGTGTGTGCAGCGAGCCAACGTGGTCATATATCACGCGCACGGCAACACCGTCTTTTGCACGCTCAATGAGTATGTTGGCTATGCGTTGACCAATCTCGTCGTCCTCAAAAATGTAGTACTGCAAATTGATATAGTCTTTCGCCTCCATCAAGTCGCGCTCTAGTGCCGCAAACTTTGCTGTGCCGTTGGTGAAAACCGTGATATCATTGTTCTTATAAAAATTGGCACCGTTGAGCGAGCGTGCCAAACGTATCTGCTGCAAAGTTGGCTCATCATATTTCAGCTGCATGATATCAATCGAGTGCCCGCTTGTTGCACGTTTCAGCTGCCTACGCTTGCGCCGTGAAATCATGTGCATATTCTTTATGCTACGCCCAAAAAATATGTACAATATTATGCCAACAACCGGAAACAACACCAACACTGTTACCCATGCCAGCGACTTCACCGGGTTGCGATTCTCTGATAGTATGACGCCAAGTATCACCAACACCGTCACGATATAGATGGCGGTGAACGTGTAGAAGAACCAATTATTGGTCAAGATAGAAATAATAACGTCAAACATAGTCAGCAAATTTACACACATTATTATTAATTAATGCCACGTTAACTAAAATTAACTCACTCAGATGCGTTAACTCTAGCACCGTGCACACAATCGCACCCTCAATACCCACCATTATTTGCCTTATTTGTGCCCATTTAACAAAAAACTCGACCTCCGATTAGCATTATTTGCAAGATTGTTAGTAACTTTGCACACTAATTTGAATGTACAAGTAAAAAAGATATATGCAGGACATCAGAAACATCGCAATCATTGCCCACGTTGACCACGGTAAAACAACCCTCGTTGACAAAATGTTATTGGCGGGTCACCTTTTCCGCGACAATCAAACTACCGGCGAATTGATTCTCGACAACAACGACCTTGAACGCGAACGCGGTATCACTATTCTCTCTAAAAACGTCTCAATCAACTACAAAGACACTAAAATAAACATCATCGACACCCCGGGACACGCCGACTTCGGTGGCGAAGTAGAGCGCGTGCTCAATATGGCCGATGGTTGCTTGTTGCTCGTTGATGCTTTCGAAGGTCCTATGCCTCAAACTCGTTTCGTGTTGCAAAAAGCTATACAAATGGGATTGAAACCCATCGTAGTTATCAACAAAGTTGACAAACCTAACTGCCGCCCCGACGAAGTGCAAGAAATGGTTTTCGACCTCATGTTTAACCTCGATGCTACCGAAGAACAACTCGACTTCGTTACTATTTATGGCTCAGCTAAAAACGGCTGGATGAGCACCGATTGGCAAAAACCTACCGACTCTATCCTCCCTTTGCTCGACGCTATTATCGAACATATCCCCGCTCCTCAAACAATTGAAGGTGACGCTCAAATGCTCATCACCTCGCTCGACTTCTCTAGCTACGTTGGCCGTATCGCTATCGGACGCGTGCACCGTGGCACATTCCGCGAAGGTCAAGAAATCGCACTCTGCCGCAAAGACGGTAGCACCGTGCGTCAACGCATCAAAGAACTTCACACATTCGAAGGCATGGGCCGCAAGAAAGTTGCTGAAGTTAGCAGTGGCGACATCTGCGCACTCGTGGGTATCGACGGTTTCGAAATCGGTGACACTGTTGCCGCTGCCGAAAATCCCGAAGCTCTACCGCGTATCGCTATCGACGAGCCCACAATGTCTATGACATTCACAAACAACGACTCTCCTTTCTTCGGCAAAGACGGTAAATTTGTTACCTCTCGCCACATACACGAGCGACTCATGCGCGAGCTTGACCGCAACCTCGCCCTTCGCGTTAGCAAAGCCGACCACGAAGACGTTTGGACCGTGTTCGGTCGTGGCGTGCTCCACTTGTCTGTGCTCATCGAAACCATGCGACGCGAAGGTTACGAGCTCCAAGTTGGTCAACCACAAGTTATCATCAAAGAAATTGACGGCGTGAAATGCGAGCCCGTTGAGTTGCTCACCATCAACGTCACCGAAGAATACTCTAGCCGCATCATCGACATGGTTACTCGTCGCAAAGGCGAAATGCTCACCATGTCAGCTCAAAACGACCGCGTGCACATGGAATTCCAAATCCCCTCACGTGGCATCATCGGCCTTCGTAACAACGTGCTCACCGCTTCTGCCGGCGAAGCTATCATGGCTCACCGTTTCCTCGAATACCAACCCTGGAAAGGCGATATCGAACGTCGCACTAACGGCTCTCTCATCGCTATGGAAGCAGGTACCGCTTACGCTTACGCTATCGACAAACTCCAAGACCGCGGCAAATTCTTCATCTTCCCGCAAGAAGAAGTTTATGCCGGACAGGTTGTGGGCGAAAACGCAAAAGAAAACGACATCGTTGTCAACGTAACCAAATCAAAGAAGCTCACTAACATGCGCGCTTCTGGTGCTGACGACAAAGCCCGCATCGTTCCCCCCGTAGTGTTCAGCCTCGAAGAAGCTCTCGAGTACATCAAAGAAGACGAATATGTTGAAGTTACTCCTCACCACTTGCGCCTTCGCAAAATCATACTCGACGAAACCGAACGCAAACGCGCTAACCGCTAAACATACAACTTAAAAATTCACTCTATCTCAAGTAATGCAACCATTTTCGCTTAATATCCGCCAACAACTCGTTGAATACTCTCGCCCCGTGGTGATGGGCATACTCAACGTTACACCCGATTCTTTTTACGCAGGCTCACGCTCTTTCGACGCCGGCGAAATTGAACGTCGTGTGACTACTCTGTTGGCCGAAGGTGCCGACATGATCGACATCGGTGCTTACTCTTCGCGCCCGGGTGCCGACGACGTAACCCCCGACGAAGAAATCGAACGATTGGCTCGTGGCATGGAAATTTTGCGTAAACACAACGAGACGATTCCCGTGTCTGTCGACACTTTCCGTGCCGACGTGGCTCGTGAGGCTATCTCAAAACTTGGTTGCGATATTGTCAACGATATTTCCGGCACCAATCTCGACCCACTAATGGCCGAGACGGTGGCGGAGCTACGTTGCCCATACATTCTCATGCACATGCGCGGCACTCCCGCTACAATGCAACAACTCACCGAATACACCGACGTCACAACCGATGTGCTCGCCGAAATTGGCGAACGACTTGCCAAACTTGCTATGCTTGGCGTTAACGACATCATCATAGACCCCGGATTCGGTTTCTCTAAAACCCTTGAGCAAAACTATGAGCTCATGCGCAACCTCAAAACATTTGAGCTCTTCCACCGCCCATTGCTCGTGGGCATCTCGCGCAAATCTATGCTCACACGCTTGCTCAACATCGACACCGCCGATGCCCTCAACGCCACCACAGCGCTCAACACACTCGCTCTCGACCGTGGCGCATCAATATTGCGCGTGCACGACGTTGCCGCTGCTCGTCAAGCTGTAACTATTCACGCTCAGCTCTCCAAATAGCAACCACCTATACCTCCAATCACCATTCACACAATCTTAAAACTCTCCTTTACCATGTTCGATTTCAGCATCAAAGACGCCCTCGACATTCTCATTGTTGCCGTACTCCTATACTACGTGTTCCGCATCATGAAAGAATCGGGCACACTCAACATATTCTACGGCATTATGGCTTTCATTGCCGTGTGGATAGTTGCGTCTGAAATATTCCAGCTCCGCCTCATAGGCTCAATCCTCGACAAGTTTATGAACATTGGCTTGCTCATACTCGTCATTCTCTTCCAAGAACAAATAAAACGATTTCTCAACGAACTTGGTAGCCACCGCCGTTGGCGATTCCTCCAAAAAATGCTGCGTCACGCCGACGAAGACCAAATTGACCTTCGACGCATTGTCATGCCAATAGTTTACTCATGCATGGCCATGTCAAAAAGCAAAACCGGTGCCCTCATTGTGGTTGAAGGAAACATGTCGCTCGACCTCTACGAAAAAACCGGCGACATCATCGACGCAAACATCAACACACGACTCATAGAAAACATATTCTTTAAAAACTCACCACTGCACGACGGCGCAATGATAGTTGCTCATGAAAAAGTAGTCGCCGCCGGATGCATCCTCCCCGTGAGTCACGACACCTCAATACCTCGTCACCTCGGACTGCGTCACCGTTCTGCGCTTGGCATAGCACAAGCAACCGACGCTATGGCAATAGTAGTCAGCGAAGAAACCGGTAACATCTCAATTGCATACCGCGGACAACTCGCCACAAAAGTATCAAGTGCCGACATCGAACACTCACTCACCTCAATGCTCACCCTCCAAGCCGCCCAATAA
>CAZGAN010000121.1:0-6279 GCA_964523655.1 uncultured Bacteroides sp. | reverse complement strand
CCAAGGACTCCCTGATTATGAGTCAGGTGCTCTAACCAACTGAGCTATAGGACCGCGCGTTAAGAAGGACTTTTGCAGGGTTGCTTTGTTTCTCTTTTGCGAGCACAAAGTTATGACTTTTTTTGTTACTGTGCAAGTATTTTGAGCATTTTTTACGTACTTTACTTTCATTTTGTTACTAACATATTGCGTGTCAGATGGATGAGGTGCTGCATTTTTTGCAATTATTCTTCTTCGTCGGTATTGTAGTAATACCAGTAATCGGTTTCACGTTGCGAGCCTTCTTGATACACGTCATAATCCGGATAGTCTCCGTCGTCAATGATGTCGTCATCATAGTCCTCGTCCTCATCGTCTTCTTCGTCGTAGTCGTCATCTCCGTATTCATATTCGTATTCGGGTTCTGACATATCTTCTCGGCGATAGCCGTATGATGATGGAGGGCAATTAAGCACGTAAATAACAAAAAATCCTATTACAACAATAAAAAAGCAGAGCATAGTTTTTGAATTTATAGGTTGAAGATGTAATTTTTTCTGCAAAGATAGCGACTTTGGTGTGAAAAGTTCGTTATCAGCAATGTTAATTGATTGTTAAAGCAACCAAACCTCTCGATTTCGTTGCAATAGGCAGAACTTGGTTGCTGACTTTCATGGCTATAATAATATTATAATGTGTTGTGCACAGAAGTTAAATTATTTAGCGCAAATATTTTAATTCTGTTGTTAAAAACATATAAAAAACAAATATTTCACATGTTTTATAGCGTAAGGCTTGGCTTTTTTAACACAAAATTCTAATTTTGCACTTTAAACATAAAGAATATACTCATTTATATAATGTCACATAAATTAGCTTTAAGTCTGGCAGCTACTGCTCTTTTGGGCGGTATGGTAGCATGTAACAGCAGCAGCTCTGAAACCTATACAACGCTCTACTCAAGTGCGTTAGTCACTTCATTTTCCCTAGCGGAAGACGATAGTGTTGCTGCAAACCTTGATTCAGTTTTCTTTTCTATTGACCTTGCCAGCGCTAGAATTTTCAACGCCGATTCATTACCTTATGGCACTCCGGTGAATAAGCTCGTTCCCGTAATTTCGGTGAATAGCGCTTCTGTTGTGGAGCTACAAGTCACTCGCAGTAACGGAACTGACACAACATATAATTATATAACAAATTCGACCGACTCTATCGATTTCACAAATCCGGTGAAATTGCGAGTTGTTTCACTTGATGGCGAGACTGAAATGAACTATCAAGTGAGTGTGAATGTGCACACCATTCCTGCCGACACTTTGGCATGGACTCTTCTCGAGAGCAACAACTACCCCACCCGCTTCAGTGCTATCGACAATCAACGCACTGCTCAAACAGCAACATCGTTCTATTGCTTGTCAGAGAAAGACAGTCAGTTTTGCATAGCCACTGCAACAAATCCGCAAGGACAATGGAAGTACACAACGCCTCAATTTGGCTTCACACCTAACATCGACACTTTTAACGGCACTGACTCAGCGCTCTACATACTCGACACCGATGGTAATCTTTACACATCAACCGACGGCGTCAACTGGACTGCGCTTGGTGAGCGTTGGTACAACATTTATGGTAACTACGGTGATAAGCTTCTCGGCTGCAAAAAGCAAAACGGCACATGGTGGCACACCAGTTGGCCTGCCGAAGAAGAGACCGAACTCCCGGCTAGCTTCCCTGTTAGCGGCACATCGCAACCCATAAACTACACATTTTCAATGAGCATTACCCATCAACTTGCTCTCACCGGTGGTCGCCTTGCTGATGGCACTCTTAGCCCTTACACTTGGGGATACGATGGCTCAACTTGGGCTCTTCTCACTAAGAAAAGCTTGCCTTACGCATTTGAGAACATGACAGTGGTACCCTACTTTGTCACAAGTTTCTCATTCACCACATGGACAGCATCAAAAGAATCAGTGCTCATAGCCATGTTTGGTAATACTGCCGACGGCACACTCAACGACACAGTGTATGTTTCGCCCGACTTTGGCATGCACTGGGAAGAGGCCGACACGCTCATGCAACTTCCGCCCAGCGTGCCTCGCCGCACACGTGCGCAAGCGTTTGTATTCAATCAAACACTCACATCGCGCTCTGCATCAACATGGGCTCCGGTTTATTCACTTGATATACCGACTCTTGCAGTAAAAACCAAAAACACAAACTCACGCGCTACCACAGAAATCACAGAGTGGGAATGCCCGTACATATATCTATTTGGCGGCGTTGGAGCCACCGGCGAAACTTACAACACCATGTATAGAGGTGTTGTTAATCGCCTAACATTCAAACCGCTACAATAAGACAAGCTCTACAATATGCGCTCAATTAAAGCTATCATATTACTTCTTGCAATGATTGCCAGCAACTTTGCTTTTGCTCAAGAAGCTCCTTACAAATTTGATTTTGGAGCAGGATTGGGCATAAGCGGATATGCCGGCGATGCTTCATCGAGCGTATTCAAACACCCCGGTTTTGAAGGAGAACTCACCGCTCGCTACATACCCGACACACGTTGGGCTATCAGAGGTGTGCTTTCAACACTCAGCCTCAGCGGAAACACTGCCGACATGGCAAACGTGCCGCCCGAAGGAAAACAATATTCGTTCAATTCTCAAGTATACGACCTTGGAGCACGCATCGAATTCAATTTCTTCAGCTATGGCATAGGCGAAACTTATAAACGTTTGCGACGTTGGAGCCCATATCTCACTCTTGGCGTTGGTGTCACTGTTGCTTCGTGCGACGGCAATACAGCTGTAGGGCCAAACATTCCCATGGGCGCAGGCATCAAATACAAGTTGAAAGAACGTTTAAACCTCGGCATTGAGTTCACAATGACCAAAGTGTTTAATGATCACGTTGATGGTCGCGACCTAAGCGACTTGACAACCATCAAATCATCATTCGTAAAAAACAACGATTGGTATTCACGTTTCACAATTGGCATAACTTACGAATTTGGCAAACGATGTGAAACATGCCACTACGTTGACTAAAATAATGACAGCAATGACTACGACGCATAACATAAACATAAATTCGGTGCCAGAGCACATTGCCATAATCATGGACGGAAACGGCCGATGGGCCCAATCGCATGGTATGGAGCGCTCTGCCGGGCATGTTGAAGGAGTGAACACAGTGCGACGAATCACCGAAATAGCCGGAAAAATAGGCATTAAATACCTCACGCTCTACACCTTTTCTACCGAGAATTGGAATCGTCCGCAACACGAGGTAGACCTGCTTATGCACCTGATTGTTTCAGCTATTGAGCAACAGACACCGGGACTACTAGAAAACAACGTTCGTTTGTCTGTTATCGGCGACCTCTCACGAGTGCCTGAAGAAACTTCAACCCGGCTGAATAAATGCATCAGCGACACGGCTCATTGCACCGGACTCAATCTCATTCTTGCCATCAGCTATTCCTCTCGCTGGGAAATCACTGAGGCTGCTCGCAAAATAGCAAAGCTTGCTGCTGCAGGCAAGATAAACCCTGACGATATAAACGCCGACCTATTTGCCGATAACCTTGCCACCGCCGGAACTCCCGACCCTGACTTGATTATCAGAACCGGCGGTGATCTCCGCATATCAAACTTTTTGCTTTGGCAAATGGCTTATTCTGAAATTTATGTCACCGACACGTATTGGCCCGATTTCAGCAATGACGATTTCATTGCCGCCATCAACACATACGCAAAACGTCAACGCCGCTTTGGCATGACAGGTGACCAAGTTTCAAGCACCAATTCACCTAACAATTAACCCGTTTTCATCGCACCTATTCATTAACTCATATATGCACTTAAAACTTTACGCAGCACTAGGACTGCTTTTGGTCTCTCCGGCCGTGAAAACGGCAGCGCAAACTGCCGAAACGGATACCGTTTTTAATCCAACGATGATTTTTAACGGCATGCCCCGCACCTATGAAATTGCAGATATAAAAGTCACCGGAGCACCAAACTACGACGATTTTTTAATACTCGGCTACACCGGACTCAAAGTCGGCGACCGCGTTGAAATACCAGGTAACGACATCACCAGCGCAGTGAAACGTCTCATGCGCCAACAACTATTCTCGCAAGCACGCGTGAAAGTTGTGAAAACATACGGTGACAAAGCTTGGCTCGAACTCGAACTTCGTGCCCAACCTCGCATATCTGAAGTTAACTATAATGGCATGAAAAAAGGCGAACGCGAAGACTTGCAAGAGCGTTTGCAACTTATGAAAGGTAACCAAATCACACAAAACATTGTCAACCGTGTGAAACTCATCACCGAGAAATACTTCTCAGACAAAGGTTTTGGTAATGCCGATGTTAACGTGGTGCTACGTGAAGACCTCTCTAATGAAAACGAAATGATTGTTGACATAAACGTTGACAAGCACGATAAAGTTAAGGTTCACAAAATCTATATCGATGGTAACGAAGTCATGAGTGACGGCAAATTGCAAGGCACCATGAAAAAAACCAACGAAAAAGGTAAACTCAAAAACCTCTTCAAACAGAAAAAATTTGTTGAAACCGATTACCACGATGACCTCAACCGCATCATTCAAAAGTATAACGAAGAAGGTTATCGCGATGCTAAAATCTTAGCTGACAGCGTGGTGCCCTTCGACGAGAAAACCGTTGATGTGCACATTTCTCTTGAAGAAGGTAAAAAATACTACATCAAAGACATTTCTTGGGTTGGTAACACCGTTTACCCGAACGAAGTGCTCGACACATACCTTGGCATGAAAGCCGGCGACGTGTACAACCAAAAAATGATGAACAAGCGCTTGAATGAAGACGACGATGCTGTTTCAAGCCTATATATGGACAAAGGCTATCTCTTCTATCAACTCGTGCCCATTGAGCGCGAAGTGAGCGGCGACTCTATCGCTCTTGAAATGCGAATGATGGAAGGCCCGCAAGCGCGCATCAACAACGTTGTTATTAATGGTAACGACCGCCTCTACGAAAAAGTGGTGCGTCGCGAGCTCCGTGTGAAACCCGGTGAGCTATTCTCTAAAACAAACTTGATGCGTTCTCTCCGTGAAATTGCTCAAACCGGACACTTCAACCCTGAGAGCATGAACCCCGATGTGCAACCCAACGAAGACAACGGTACGGTTGACGTGATTCTCAATCTCGAGTCTAAAGCGAATGACCAAATCGAATTCTCTATGGGTTGGGGTCAAACCGGTGTAATTGGTAAACTATCGCTCAAGTTCACCAACTTCTCAATCAAAAACTTGTTGCATCCGAGCACTTATAAAGGCGTGATACCTCAAGGTGAAGGACAAACATTCACCATCAGCGCACAAACCAATGCTCGCTACTATCAAGCATACTCGCTCTCATTCCTCGACCCCTGGTTTGGTGGCAAGCGACCCAACTCACTTCAAGTGTCAGCTTACTATAGCCGTCAAACCGGTGTGAACTCATCATACTATAACAACTACTATCAGAACTACTACAATAACTACTATTACAACAACTATTACAATAGCAGTTACTACACTGATAGCTACCAAAACGCTTACGACCCCAACAAATTCCTTCAAATGATTGGTATCAACGTTGGCTTCGGTAAACGTTTGAAATGGCCTGACGACTACTTCACTTTCACTGCTGAATTAGGCTACAACTGGTACTATCTTAAAAACTGGGACTACTTGTACTACATGAACAACGGTACATCTAACTCACTCGTACTTGGATTGACCCTCGCCCGTTCATCTATCGACAACCCCTTGTACACTCGTAGTGGTTCTAGCTTCTCACTCAACTTGCAGCTCACTCCTCCGGCTACTCTATTCATGGGCAAGAAAGACTGGAAGACTCTTAGCGAAGCAAACACAACAGCGTCTAAGAAAGAGCTTTATCGTTGGATTGAGTACTGGAAGCTTCGCTTCAAATCACGCACATACACTCCGCTGTCAAGCAACCAACAATGGACACCCGTTCTCATGACTCGTGCCGACATCGGTTTGCTCGGTAGCTACAACAAATATCTCAAAACACCGTTCGAAACATTCTACGTGGGTGGTGACGGTATGTCAGGTTCATATACTTATGCAACAGAAACCATTGCACTCCGCGGTTATGACAACGGTCAATTCACACCCTACGGAAGCGAAGGCTACGCATACACACGCTACGGTGTAGAAGTACACTTCCCGTTGATGTTGCAACCAACCACAACCATCTACACTCTCGCATTTGCTGAAGCCGGTAATGC
>CAZGAN010000120.1:4351-6300 GCA_964523655.1 uncultured Bacteroides sp. | reverse complement strand
TCGCTAAAGCAGGTAACATTCTCAAACGTCAACGTGGCACAGTTCACCACCCCGGTCAAAACGTGGGTATGGGTAAAGACCACACTCTCTACGCTCTCGTAGACGGTACAGTACTCTTTACTGAAGGTCGCAACGGTCGTCGTTTCATCAACGTTACCCCTGTTGCCGAGGCTTAATATAGTCACGGATTTTACCACAAGACATTATAAAAAACCGTTTGGTCATTGACCAAACGGTTTTTTCGTACTTATATTTTTCTGCCAACTTAGTTTCCGAACGATAGGGTGGTGTAGTAACGCAATGCTCCATTGTAAGCGTAATCCTGGTAAAAGCTCAATGTCACATAATTGTTATTGTACCCCCACCATGTTGCACTGAAATTATCATTGCCATTATTCTGCACTGATATCGGTGACCCATATTGGCGAACCAAATCATTATATATTGATATGTAGCGGCTGCGATCATAGCCCGGTGTTGAATATGTGAACTCTGACCCTCTGAGCGCTCCTTCGGTGTAGTGCAATGTTGCGTTTGGCCATGTGTAATTAAACATTGGCACATTCGACAAATATATTGCATCTGCAACATAGCCCAGCACATTATAGCCTCTACCCAATAAACGGTCGAGTGTATAATCAAGTGCACTGCCTAAAGTGATGCCCAATATTGTAGAAAAAGATGGACATCCTCTGTACGGACGAAAATGTGCCGGAGGCGACGGACGGAACCATCCTCTATTTGCCGGCATATACGGGCGAACAGGTGCTCCGTGCCCAAATGCAGAGCCTCCTCCGCCGGGGCGAGGTGAAACATGATTGTTGCCCGGATTGTGTGTATTCCAACCACCGTTACCCGGACGATTGTTACCCATATCCATGTTGCCACCATTACGGATGCCTCCGTTACGGTTTCCATTGATACTGCCATTGCCTCCGGTCATGCCGCCCATGTTGCCCGGACGTTGAACATTGCTATTATTGCGAATAGTACCAACATTATTATTTTTATTTTGGCCACCCATATTCTGGCCACCCATGTTCTGGCTGCGTTGTGTGCCTTGTTTCGACTGTTGTGATTGACGCGGCTGTGATTGGCTACGTTGTGTCGTCGTTACACTGTGGCTGTTGCCGCCGTTGTTTCCATTATTTCTACCGCGGTTTTGACCTTCAGTGATGGGGCAAAACATCATGCCGCATACTAAGCAAATTGATACTGAGGTGATAAATTTACGCATGACTATTATGTTTTTGAAGTGTAACGTATAATCTTTCTTATCCTATTCTTTTCTTAATACGAATTTCCAACTGTGAGAGTTGTGTAGTAACGGCTTGTGCCATTGTAAGCATAGTCAGTGAAGAAACTCAATGTGATATAATCATTGTTATATCCCCACCATGTGCAGCTAATGTTGTTATTGCCATTGTTTTGCACGGTCACCGGATATCCATATTGGCTTACAAGCGAGCTGTAAACCTGATTGTAGCGAGAACGATCATATCCCGATGTAGAATACAAAAACTCAGAGCTGTCCAAACTTCCGTTTGTGTAATACATCGTTGCATTGGGCCAGGTGTAATTAAACATCTTCACATTTGTCAACTGCACAGTGTTCGAATTATATGTCGATACATTATAACCGTTGTTGAGCAATTTGTTGACTGCTGTATTGATTGCCGTTCCTATTGTTACTCCCAATATGCTCTTCAATGACAATCCGTTTTTCGAAGCTGTGTAATTGCTGGGCTTTGTTGGCGTTGTCTTATTGTGATTTGTTGGAGCGTACTGGTTTTGCAGTTGTTGCGTATTATTATAGCTATTGTTATTCTTATTGTTATTTGTATTATTGTTCACCCAACCGCCATTGTTCTGATTATTGTTGAAACTGGGCTGATTGTTATTCGTTTGATTATTATTGTTTTTGTTATTGTTGTTATTCTTATTATTGT
>CAZGAN010000120.1:0-4251 GCA_964523655.1 uncultured Bacteroides sp. | reverse complement strand
GTCTTTGTTGTCGTAGTTGTTGTGGTTGTCGTGGTCGTTGTCGAATTGTTGCGACCGCGGCGTGTATTTTGTCCATCTACAGTTGGTACTACCATCATGCTGCAGAGAAGAAATATCGATACTGTTGAAAATATTTTACGCATAGCTGTGAATTTTTTTTTGTTATTATGATTGACAAATTTAATCAAAAACAAACAATCCAACAAATTTTGATGTCTTGCCGTTTAGTATTTCAGAGTCGTTTATTCTCATTTGGTTTAATCATTCCCTTGTTTATTTCGTTTTTTTACCAATTCCTAGGTCAATTTGGCTTGTTTAGAAAAAAATATCAAAAAAATCATGATTATTTTATGTTTATGCCGTATCTTTGCATAGATATACTCAATTATCAATAGTTCAATACTAAAAAAATACCCTATATGAAAAAAGTTGAAATCATTCTCGCTGAAAAATTATTGGGAATTAGCGCTATTAAGCTACAACCTGACAACCCCTTCACTTGGGCTTCAGGCTGGAATTCACCTATCTACACTGACAACCGCAAAACTTTGTCTTATCCCGATGTCCGCACCTTTATCAAAACTGAGATCAGCCGTCTCATCCTTGAGGACTTCCAAGATGTTGATTACATCGCCGGCGTTGCTACAGGTGCTATCGCTCAAGGTGCACTCGTTTCTGACAACCTCGGCCTTCCTTACGTCTACGTGCGCTCTAGCCCCAAAGACCACGGTTTGGAAAACCTCATTGAAGGTAACCTCAAACCCGGTTCTAAAGTAGTTGTTATCGAAGACCTAATCTCTACCGGTGGTAGCTCTCTCAAAGCCGTTGAAGCTATCCGCGCTGCCGGTTGCGAAGTTATTGGTATGGTCGCTATTTTCACATACGACTTCCCCGTGGCTCAAAAAGCATTCAAAGACGCTGGCGTTAAACTCGTTACTCTCAGCAACTACAACGCTATGCTCGAGGCTGCTCTCAACATCAACTACATCAAAGAAGCTGACCTCGAAACTCTCAAAGAGTGGCGCAAAGACCCCGCTAACTGGGCTCGCAAATAATATTCACTTAACCACAAATCATTATTTATGGCTAATTATAAAGGCAAAGCCGTCACTGTTAACTCTTCTGCCGAGTCTATCGCCGAGCGTTTCTCCGACTTGAGCTCCCTCAACGAATTCGTTGACCGACTTCCCGAAGCCGAACGCCAAAAAATCGGTGATGTCTCTTTTGAAAAAGATGCTATCTCTATCAAAAACCCCCAGATTGGCAGCCTCCGCTTTGCCGTTACCGAATGTTCCTCTAAACTCATCAAACTCGCTTGCGCTTCACCCGTAGCTATGGCTTTGCAAGTGAACTTGAATGCTGTCTCTACTGACCGCACTGAGGTCGTTACCGATATCGATATTAACATTCCTGCCATGTTGCGCCCATTCATTGCTCCGCACATGCAACGCGCTGCCGACCAATTCGGCGAACTCATGGCAAAAGTAGCTGCCGGAAATGGCATCTAAGCTACTCAACACTATACTCATTGGTGCTGTGGCGTGCACTCTCTGTGCATGCCACACCATTGATGATGACCGAATCCCTGCTTCTCCCGTCAACATCGTCTTCTCCGATGTTGGCATGTGGAACACCTATGGCGTGGGTGGTGCCCTCGACACTCGCCGTTTCATCAAAGCTGACCGCGTACCCGCTAACTTCCCTTACACTGCCGCTTCTTATACCGGCTTTGGGGGCATTCTCCTTGTTTGCGACTTCAACGGCAACTATCTCGCCTACGACCTCGCTTGCCCGGTTGAGTGCAAAGCTACAGTGCGCATTCAAGTCAACACTGATTCTTCTGTCGCCGAGTGCCCCGTCTGCCATTCCACTTACTCTATCTTTGAAAACTACGGCTATCCACTGTCCGGCTCTGCTGCTCAACACGGATACGGATTGCGCCGTTACTATGTGGTTTCCGGTTCGTCTGACTATCTCGTGATTACGCGATAACTCAAATCTTTCTCTCCTGCCGCTATGTTTAAAAACTATCGAGGCATACTCTCCATTCTCCTTGTAGCTTTCGCCCTCTTCTTCTCTATCTCGCTACATGGCCCGTTTTCAATCGGCAGCGTAGAAATTAAAGCTTCTCAGCTCGCCGACAACTTCAAAGTGAAAACTTCTTCGGTAGCAAAACAAAAAAACGTTGCTCAACCAAAAACTACATCAGTCCGCAAAACCTCAAAGATTGCCGAGGTCGACACCGCCGGCAAAACAATCCTCTTCATCGGCGACTCTATGCTCGATGGCCTTTCTCCCCGCCTTGCTGCTTACGCCGCTCTCAATCACCACACTCTCTACTCTGTGATTTGGTACAGCTCAACCTCTGAAATTTGGGGCAAAAGCTCGCGCTTGTCTCAATATATCAACCGTCTGCATCCAAACTACATATTCATCTGCCTGGGCTCTAACGAACTAATCGTTCGCGACATAAAAACAAAACGCCAAAAGTTCGTTTCTAAAATCGTCGCGCAACTTGGCAACATACCCTACGTGTGGATTGGCCCCCCAAACTGGAAAGCCGACACAGGCATCAATGACCTCATCGAAGAGTCTGTTCCCACCGGATGCTTCTTCAAAAGCAAAGGCATGACATTCGAACGTGGCAAAGACGGAGCTCATCCAACCCCTGCATCAGCTGCTCTGTGGATGGATAGCGTGGCTCGCTGGATGCCAAAACATGCTGCTCACCCAATCAAAATGTCGCCTCCGCCCGCCGGCGCTAAAGCTCGGGCTAAACGCACCTACGTGCACCAACCTAACGAAAGATAAAAAATGCCCCTAGAAACATCTCACATTGTGCAACAAGTACTTTCGCACTTGGCTTATACCGAGGGTGAGCCCATGTTGTTCTCTAGTGGTTTGTTTTGGGCCATTTTCATGCTCTTCCTCCCAATTTATGCAATGCTCAAAAAACGTCGCCTCCAAATGATGATTTTTGTCATTGCTTTCAACCTTTATTTCTACTACAAATCATCAGGCTTTTTCGTCTTACTCTTGCTCGCCACATCCGTGATTGATTGGACGCTCTCTCACTTAATCGCCGATGTTCGTTCGCGTGCAATGAAAAAACTATACGTCACTATCTCGCTACTCTGCTCGCTTGGCATATTAGCTTACTTCAAATACGCTAACTTCTTCCTCTGGAATTGGTCTCAAATCACTGGCAGCAACTTCTCACCGCTGCACATCATCTTGCCTATAGGCATATCTTTCTACACCTTCCAATCTGTTAGCTACATCATCGACGTTTATAAAGGCGAAGTGCAACCAACGCGCACATGGCTCGATTACGCTTTCTTCATAACTTTCTTCCCGACTTTGCTAGCCGGCCCCATAATGCGTGCAAAATATTTCTTGCCGCAGCTTCAAAGCAATGAGCCCCCATCGCGTAATGACGTCTATTTTGGCTTTTGGCTGATTATTGTTGGTATAATCAAGAAAGCCATCATCGCCGACTACATAGCTCAATACAATGACCTGATTTTCACAATTGACCCCTCGCTCGGTGTACCCGGATATTCCGGCTTCGAGTGCCTAATGGGCATCCTCGGATACACCATGCAAATCTATTGCGACTTTTCCGGTTATAGCGACATGGCAATCGGCATTGCTCTTATCTTGGGCTTCAAACTTGCCACAAACTTCAACTTCCCATACAAAGCTCGAAACCTCACCGACTTCTGGCGTCGTTGGCACATATCTCTCTCAACTTGGTTGCGCGACTATGTCTACATACCACTCGGTGGAAACAGAAAAGGCAAAGCCCGCACATACATCAACAGCTTCCTCACAATGCTCATTGGCGGATTGTGGCACGGCGCTGCTTGGCGCTTCGTGTTGTGGGGTGGGTTGCACGGCCTAGGCTTGGCTGTGCACAAAGCTTCGCGGCCACTCATGACTAAAGTGTCAGACGTGTGGGTAGTGAAAGCTCTTTCTTGGTTTGTAACTTTCTCGTTTGTCTCAGTGTTGTGGGTGCTTTTCCGCGCTGATACGCTGACCGACGCTCTATCAATATTGCATCACACTGTCACTGATTTCTCAGTGTCATTTGCCCCGGCTTTCGTTGCCGCGCGTGGTCTTTGGGTGGCTCTCATTGCTGCTTTAGCCATCGGTCATGCTGTGCCTACTGTGTGGTTTAACCAAATTTCTTTGTGGTTTGTAAAATCACATTGGCTGATTAAATTGTTTATATTTATAGCCGTAGTGCAG
>CAZGAN010000119.1:0-6319 GCA_964523655.1 uncultured Bacteroides sp. | reverse complement strand
GCGTGGGGAGATGGCCTCCGGCCAAATGCGAGCCGAATAGATATTCCCACTAAAGAGCTATTGGTGGTGGAAAAGAGGAGAGGCTGTCTAGTGGAAGGCAGCCTCTCGCAGATTAATTGGGTTGATGATTATTTTGTGGAGCCGGGACCGCGTAGTTGAGTGACGGCACCGGTTTCGGAGTTGATGGTGTAGAGGTAAAGGTCAGACGGGGTGTCGTATCCGTAAACGAAGAACATGATAGTTGACCAACCGCCACCGGTCCAAGAGCTATCGAAGGCGAGGGTTGTGCTATAATCGCCTTGTTGGAGGTCGAGGTAAGCACCGTTGCCATTGATTTTGCTCCATTCGCTCTTGAATGTGTCGTCATCCCAACCGAGCCACATTTTTGAGTAGTCGTATGTAGCGACCACGTATTTGGCATTTTTGTCGGATGGGGAGATTGAAATGTTCATTGTGTGGTATGAGTCGTCGGAATTGTCGAATTTTTCAAATTGGATGTTGAATGTTAGGTTGTCGGATTCGGAGTCGCTGGTTGGGGTGTATTCATACTTGGTGATAGCAGTAGTGCGGGCGCCGTCTTCGCTGACACCGAAGATGAGGAATGTGTAGGGGGTGTTGAGGGCGAGGTATTGGCCATTGATGATGTCGTCTTTGCTATCGAGGCTTTGAGAGCCGCTGAATATGTGTTTGTCATTGCTTTCGGCGGGCCAAAGGATTTGTCGAGAGTATGTGTAGTAGTAGAGTTTGCGTGCGGCATAATACTCCGGGCTGTCAATGTTTTCAGATTTGTCAAGCATTACCACGTAGCGAGTGTCAGCATTTGACGGGGTGATGTTGAGCTTGATTTGAGATTTAGAGCTGAGGTCGGGAGAGATGTTGAAAGTGCAGTTGTCAACGACTTCAGGGAGAGGTACGGTGTATGACTTAGAGGCAATTTCGGTTGTCTGCACACCATATTCGCAACCTACGGCAGCGAGTACAATTTCTTGACCGGCGTATACGGGAGCAAATTTGCGGCTACCGGATTCGGTGTACACGTAATCAGCCCAATGTCCGGTGCCGTTGTAGACGGTAGTTTCGAGGTCGGTGATTTGGCTAGAGACGAGAGAAGATAGGCCTTTGCTATCAACGTCTTCTTTGTCGAAAGCCATGATGTAGAATGGCAAGTCTTTTGGTGAGCAAGAGACGTTGCCGGTGAGAGAGATGGAGTTAATGTCGGCCGAAAGTTGGAATTCGGCGGGTTCAAGTACAAGTGATTTTGCGGTGAAAGGAACTACAACCGGGGCATGGGTGAATTTGAGTCCATCGGAAGTGATGGTTGCGGCATAAAGGTAAGCGATGTAATCAGATCCGGGCATTATAGCAGCCTCTTCTTCGGTGAGGGGATAACACTCGAGAGTGTTGTCTCCTTGCCAGAAAACTTGTTCGTTTTTAAAGTCGGTTATAGAACCGCCGGCGTATGCAGCGAGAGCGTCGAGCACGTCAGACTCGTATGTCATGATTAAATCTTCGATTTCGTCGTCGGAGAGAGAAGCGACGGCGTCAGCGCGAAACATGCCGTAGCGATAGTAGACGGATGGGTCGGAAGATGTGACGTGAAAAGTTGCGCTCTTGTGGTGTGGTGTGACTTCGAGTTTCAGAGGGCTCGCCGGGAGTGCTTGGTCATAAACAATGTTTGAGATATCGTATATGTCGAATACCGAGGTTTTATTGCCATCGTCGGTGGTAACAGAAATTTGAGGTATGCTTCTGTCGACATTGAAGGAGATATCATTAATGTTTTCTACTTTAAATTTTTCCCAGAGGCCGTACGCGCTGTAGATTTTTAGGTAGTCGGCAGCCGCAGAAAGAGTCAGCACCGAGCAGATTGCAGCTAAAAGTGTAGATGATTTTTTCATAATTACTTGATGTTGACTTTGTAGGTTAGATTGTTTACTTTCACAAGGTTAACTCCTTTAGGGAGATTAGATGTTTGAATCAGATATTCGCCAGAAGCGGTGTCGGAAAGGAGAGTGATGCCGGCAGCGGAGAATACTTGTATGGAAGAGTTTTGCGGCAGATTGGCGAAGTGTATGGCATCTGCAGAAAAAGAGACGTCAAATTCGGTGGATGTGTCGGAAATACCGGCGCCATTGTCGAAGTTGAAGTTTTTGATATCAGCACGAGGGATTGAAATGTCGACAGTGTTAGACTTGAAGAGCATGTCAGTATCAGTGAATCCGGCATGAAGAGAAGAGTCGACAGAAATCACTTTTTTTTCGCCGGAGATTAGGTTTACTACAAGGTTGATTTGCTCGGCACTCGCAAAGAGTGAGCCTCCGAAAAGGAGAGCGACAAGCATAGCAGTTTTTTTTAGATTCATAAGCTGAAAGATTTAGAGTTTGAGAAAATGAAGATTTTGATATCGGATAGACTTGTGATAGTTTCACAATTAAAAGTTTTTGGGAGGAAAAGTAAGTTTTTTCTCGTAAAATGGTTTTTTTATTTGCATTTTGTTGTTTGAGCGGTAAAATTAGTATATTTTAATTAAATATGCAAAAAATAGATTAAAAATGTCGACATGCGTGATGAAATTGATTGGAATAACAGGGTTTGAGATGAAGATTAAGCGGTTTTAACAAACTTTACCCATTGCGAGTGTTAAGATTGGTGATAAAGAGCGAGATTGTGTGTAACTTTGCGGAGCAAAAAAGAAAAAATTATGGCATTATTAGATATTGTGATATTGGTGATGGCGATAGGTGGTGGCCTTTTGGGCTGGCATCGACGTTTCACCGGACAATTAGGGTCAATAGCCGGCGTGATATTGGGCTTGGTGCTTTGTCGTGTGTTTGCCGGGAATATAGTTGAATATTATACGACACCGGAAGATACGGCGCAAACGCGATTGTTTCACACGGTGATGGCATACGTGTTGGTTGGAGCCGGAAGCTATCTAGTGGTGCGAGTAGGCATGAATCTGATGCGCACCATGCTCAGAGTGCTTCATCTTGGCATAATAGATAATATTGCCGGGGCCGCGTTCAATGTGTTTCAGTGGTTGTTGGGATTGAGTATGTTGCTCAACTTGTGGTTGGCAATATTTCCTGACAGTGATTTGCACACGGACAACCAAGGCGTGGTTGATTGTGTTATAGATTTAGCACCCACGGTAGTTGGGTCGGAAACCGCGAAGAGCATACTCCGCACAAGTTTTAGCGGCAATGCGAAATCGGGGGAAGCCGGAGACGAAGCACAGGGCACAGACAACGTTGAAGACAGCGACGGTGCACTTTGATAAGTCGCGGAAAATTAGTAATTTTGCACGATTATGGAAACAATTGACAACAATATAGCCGCAAAGTCAGAAGAAAAGTCGCGCAGCGCTATAGATAGTGCTGTGGGCAGTGAGTATAAGTATGGCTTTGTGTCGGACATTGATACTGACGTAATCCCAACCGGATTAAACGAAGACATCATACGATTGATTTCGCACAAGAAAGGCGAGCCTGAATGGTTGCTAGACTTTCGTCTCAAGGCCTATAGACATTGGCTCACCCTCAAACAACCGAATTGGGCACACTTGGAAATACCTGAGATAGATTTTCAGGCATTGAGTTATTATGCAGCACCGAAGCAGAAGAAAGCGCCGGGCAGCATGGATGAAGTGGACCCGCAATTGGTTGAAACATTTAATAAACTTGGCATACCTTTGCAAGAGCAAAAGCAACTTAGTGGCATGGCCGTAGATGCGGTCATGGACTCAGTGTCGGTTAAAACAACGCACCGAGAGAAGTTGGCGGAGTTGGGTATAATATTCTGCTCGTTTTCGGAGGCAGTGAAAGATTATCCCGACCTAGTGCGCAAGTATTTGGGCAAGGTAGTGCCGTATACAGATAACTTCTATGCAGCGCTCAATACGGCAGTTTTTTCAGACGGCTCGTTTGTGTATATACCAAAAGGAGTGCGTTGCCCCATGGAGTTGTCAACATATTTCCGCATAAATGCATCGGGTACGGGTCAGTTTGAACGCACGCTGATAGTGGCCGATGAAGATTCATACGTAAGCTACTTGGAGGGATGCACCGCGCCAATGCGCGATGAGAATCAGCTTCACGCAGCGATAGTAGAGATAATCACAGAAGACCGAGCAGAAGTGAAGTACTCAACGGTGCAGAACTGGTATGCCGGCGATAAAGACGGTAAAGGAGGAATATATAACTTCGTGACAAAACGAGGACTTTGCCGAGGTGATTTTTCAAAGATATCGTGGACCCAAGTAGAAACCGGATCGGCAATCACATGGAAGTATCCAGGCTGTGTGCTAGTTGGCGAGGGCAGTGTTGGCGAATTTTATTCGGTGGCAGTGACCAATAATCATCAGCAGGCCGATACCGGAACAAAGATGATACACATAGGAAAGAATTCAAGTTCAACAATAGTGTCGAAGGGAATATCAGCGGGACATTCACAAAACTCGTATAGAGGATTGGTGAGCGTTGCGCCGCAAGCATCAGGAGTGCGCAACTACACACAGTGCGACTCGTTGCTACTTAGCGACACATGTGGAGCGCACACATTCCCGTATATCGATATCAAAAACGATACAGCCGTGGTTGAGCATGAAGCAACGACGTCAAAAATTTCGGAGGATCAATTGTTTTATTGCAATCAGCGCGGAATCCCCACAGAAGAAGCAGTAGGCTTGATAGTGAACGGATACGCGAAAGAAGTGATGAACAAGTTGCCTATGGAGTTTGCCGTAGAAGCGCAGAAATTGCTTGCCATCACCCTAGAAGGCTCAATTGGATAACAATAACACACCCAGCATAATGAAACAAGAAGATACATTGCTAACCGTCACCGATTTGCATGCGGGGATTGACGGAAAAGAGATACTCAAAGGCATAAACCTCACAGTGCGCCCCGGCGAAGTGCATGCAATAATGGGGCCCAACGGATCAGGAAAGAGTACGCTCTCGGGAGTTTTAGCCGGTGACCCACGATTTACAGTCACCGGAGGCTCGGCAATCTTTCACGGCGTAGACTTGTTGTCGTTGCCGCCGGAAAATCGCAGCCACGAAGGGTTGTTTCTATCGTTTCAATATCCGGTGGAGATACCCGGTGTGTCAATGGTAAACTTCATGCGCGCAGCAATCAATGCCAAGCGAAAATATCATGGAGAAGAAGCACTTTCAGCCAGCGACTTCCTCAAGCTAATGCGCCAAAAGCGAGCAATAGTAGAGTTAGATAACAAACTCGCATCGCGTTCGGTGAATGAGGGATTCTCGGGTGGAGAGAAAAAGCGCAATGAGATATTTCAAATGGCAATGCTAGAGCCGCGTTTGTCAATACTTGATGAAACAGACTCAGGCCTTGATATTGATGCTCTTCGTATTGTTGCCGGAGGTGTGAATAAGCTCAAGACCGACAATAATGCAACAATTGTTATCACACACTATCAACGCTTGCTCGATTATATTAAGCCAGATGTGGTGCACATACTTTACAAAGGACGTATAGTTTACACCGGTGGCCCCGAGTTGGCGCTTGAATTGGAAGAAAAAGGTTACGATTGGATTAAAGAACAAGTTGATAACGCTGACAACGCTCAAGCTTAAACAGACAGTGTAATGAACAATTCGTTAACTCAATATATAGACCTCTACGAGAGTAATCGCGAAGCGGTGCACGGAAATGCCCCTGAGGCAATGAATGAGTGTCGCAGTGCGGCTCTCGCCACGTTGCGCAGCACAGCGTTGCCACAGAAGGGAGATGAAGGTTATGCAGTGACCGATCTCAACGAGATGTTTTCTGCCGACCTCGGGGTGAACATCACACGAGTGCCTTTTTCGGCAGATGTGACAGCAGCGTTTAAGTGCGATGTACCCAATATATCGACCTTGCTGGGTGTTGTTGCCAACGATATTTTTCATGCCGGCGAGGGTATGACACAGCGCATGCCAGAAGGTGTGACAGTGTGCTCGTTTACAGAGGCAGCAAAGACACACTCAGAGGTGTTTAATCGCTATTACAATAAGATAGCTCCTGCAGGAGCATCAGCCGTAGCGCTCAACACGCTTTTGGCTCAAGATGGTGTTTTTGTGCACGTGGCACGTAACGTGAAATGCAGCAAGACAATACAACTAGTAAACTTGCTTGGAGGCGCAACAACACCGCTTTTGGCATTGCGCCGCATACTTGTGGTAGTAGAGCAAGGAGCAGAGTGCAGTGTGTTGGTTTGCGATCATTCGCGCACATCAAATATTGCAAATGTGACAAATCAGGTTGTGGAGCTCAATGTGGCACCGGGAGCAAAACTCGAATACTTCGACCTTGA
>CAZGAN010000118.1:0-6342 GCA_964523655.1 uncultured Bacteroides sp. | reverse complement strand
GCGACGCGAGATAGCGCCACTGCTATGATAGGTGAAGATGAGAGCAGAATGAGTTATTTTTTGCTGTCTTTGCAGCATTTGCCTTCGGCATTTTGAGCGCCTTCAGCAGGGCAAGCGGGAGCGCCTTCTTTGCAGCATTTGCCGCATTTTTTACCGTCACGAGGACGTGGTCCTTGTTGCGGGCCTTCGGGGCGTCCTTGAGGTTGTTGAGGATTATTGACAATAGTATTTTCGAGGAAAGATACATATTGGTCGGCCGTGAGAATTGATTTCAAACTGTGCAAGAATTCGAGTTGCTCTTGACGTTGAGCCACACGAGCGAGAGAGTCAGCTTCAAAGCGTTGTTTGCGGTCGCTTTCGCACTTTTGTTGAGCAGCTTCGGCACGAGTTTTGCCAAGATTTTCGATAGCAGAACGTTGTGCATCGGTGAGTTGCAAATCTTCAAGAGCAGCCATAACGGGACAAGGGCGTTCGGGAGCTTTGTCGCATTGTTCTTTTGGAGGTTGCTGTTTGCAGCACTGTTTTGTTTCAGTTTGTTGAGCAAAAGACACGGTGCTTATTGCTGCAACGGCTAGAGCTAGAGTTAAAACTTTAAGTTTCATCGTCAAAATCAGTTGTTAAGTTAAATTATTAAATTGTTTCTTATGCTATTACTGACGGGAAATATGCATAACGGTTTAATCGGCGATTATCATTTTTAGAGATTTTAACCGGAAAGCAAGAAGAACGTAATTTTTTTAAGAAAATATACATTTCACATAGCAAATAAATACTTGCAACGATATTTTTAGGTAATTTTAATGCTAAAGAGCTGCAAAGTTATTGATTATGTTGCTGAAATACGTTACCTTTGCATCGTGTTAGCAAAACAACACAATAATAAATACACTTAAATAACAACGTTTTTATCACTTATTCTTATCCGCGTGAAAATCAAGAATATCTTTATATGCTCTGCATTTGCAGCCGCAGCAGCACTTGCCGTAGCAAAAAATAACGTCGCCGAAGAAGTTGCATGGACTGTTGGCGATGACCCAATCTATAAATCAGAAATCGAACAAACATATCAAGATATATTACAAGAGCGCACACCCATTAAAGGTGATCCATATTGCTCTGTGCCTGAAATGATGGCAATACAACGTCTCTACCTGCACCAAGCAGATCTTGACACCGTTGTTGCATCAGACTCGCAAGTGCAGTCGCAAGTTGACGCTCAAGTAAACTTTTTGATTTCTAACCTCGGCACCCGCGAAAAGGTTGAAGAATATTTTCGCAAGACATTGCCCGAAATCAGAGAATATTACACTGAGAACATACGCAATCGCTATCGTGTGCGCCAAGTGCAAGAGTCGCTAACAAAAGACATAAAAGTAACACCGTCAGACGTGCGAAAATACTTTAACACACTTCCCGAAGACTCTATACCATACGTGCCTTTGCAAGTTGAAGTGCAAATAATAAGTATCAACCCTACCATACCTCGCCAAGAGATTGACGATGTGAAAGCACGTCTACGCGACTACACCGAGCGTGTGAATCGCGGTGAAGCCGACTTCTCAACTTTGGCTATTCTCTACAGTGAAGACCCGGGGTCAAGCGCTCGTGGTGGTGAGCTCGGCTTCATGGGCCGCAGCCAACTAGTGCCCGAATTTGCTGCCGTGGCATTCAACCTCAACGACCCGAAGAAAGTTTCTAAAATAGTAGAAACCGAATTCGGCTACCACATTATTCAATTGATTGAAAAACGTGGTGACCGCATCAATGCTCGACACATACTTTTACGTCCGAAAGTAGCAGAAAAAGATTTGGAAGACGCATCTAACCGTCTCGACTCTTTGCGCAAAGACATTGTAGAGGCAAAACGTTTCACATTTGAAGAAGCTACTCGCGTGGTGTCGCAAGATAAAGACACTCGCTACAGTAACGGTGTGATGGTGAACAGTGAAACAGGAACCACACGCTTTGAAATGTCGCAACTACCACAAGAAATAGCTCGCGCTGTTGCCTCAATGCAACCCGGCGAGATTTCAACTCCGGTGATAATGAAAGACCCCAAACGTGACCGCGACATAGTGGTGCTCGTTAAACTCACAAGCCGTATTGATGCTCACAAAGCTAATCTTGCTGACGATTATCAACAAATAAAAACCATGTACGAGCAATCAGCAAAACAAAAATTGCTGAGCGAATGGCTTGAAAAGAAAATTGCAAACACATACGTTCGCATTGAAGACGGATGGCGTGGTTGTGAATTTGAGCATAAAGGTTGGATTAAAAATTAACAAACCAATTGAAAACAACATTGCAAAATAAAACTACTCATATAACAACCCAAAAACGCCGGGCTTTATTCCTGGCGTTTTTGGCATTTTTTCTCACTCCGTTAGTACTCCCGGCTCTCGCATCGGCAACAAAGACAAAGCCTAAGCCAACACCGCCAGCCGGTGTGCATGCAAAGCACCAAACAACTAACAAAAAGGTGAGAATAGCTCCAACCATACCGTCAGCAAGCCGCGCTGCCGGAAACCGTGTTATACTTGAGCGCGCAGACGTGCTCGAGAAAGAACAAATGGACTCGTTTATGATTGTGACCGGCAATGTGAAGTTTTCGAAAGGGCCCATGCTGATGTATTGCGACAGTGCTCACTATGCGCCAAATTCAGGTTCTATGAACGCTTTCGGGCACGTGCACATGGAGCAAGGTGACACATTGTTTGTCTACGGTGATGAGCTTAACTACGACGGCACACGCGAAATTGCATATCTTTACTCTTTCGACCCCGCAAAGCCGGTGAAATTGATAAACCGCGACGTTAAGCTCGAAACTGACATATTCACATACGACATATACAATGAATATGGTTACTACAACACCGGCGGTGTGCTCACCGACAAGAAAAACCGTCTCACATCAGTTGAAGGCGAATACATCCCTTCTACAAAAGAAGCAAATTTCTACTCTGACGTATTCTTGAAATCGCTGAGCGATAAAGATACCCTCGACATCTATACCGACACTCTATACTACAACACAAACACTCACGAAGCTGAATTTTATTCGCCCACCAAAATTTTCAACGGTCAGGGCATCATATATTCAGATGAGGGTACATACAACACTGTGTCGAACGTGGGAAATCTATACTCACACTCAAAAGTAAAAATGCACCGTGGCACCACTCTTGAGGGCGACACACTCTACTATGACCGCAAAAGCGGCATTGGCGAAGCATTTGGCAATATGGTGCTTATTGACTCGGCACGCCAGTCTACGCTCAAAGGAAACTACGGATTCTACAATGAATTAATTGATAGTGCCTACGTCACCGGACGAGCTCTGGCAATGGAGTATTCACAAGGCGACACTCTATACATGCACGGCAAACAAATCAGATCGGTGCTTCGTTTTGACACTATCAGAACGATGGTTGACAGCATCGAAAAGATTGACATGGACACCACTCACGTGATGACAGCATGGCCGAGAGTGCGTTTCTACCGCTCTGACATGCAAGGACTGTGCGACTCAATGATATTTGTTGAGCGCGACAGCATGTTGCACATGCACCGTCATCCAATAGTGTGGAGCGATGACCGCCAAATTTTTGGCAATATCATCATGGTGCACCTCAACGACTCTACTGTTGACCGCGCCGAATTGCCCGATTTTGCTTTCTCTGCGCAAAAGATTGAAGACGACATATACAATCAGCTGACAGGTAAAAAAATGGTTGCATACTTCAATGGCGGCGACTTGCGTCAGGTTGATGTGAGCGGCTCGGTTGAAGCTATCTTCTTCCCCGAAGAAAACGACTCTACAATCAACAAAATGGTGAACGTGGAGAGCTCATTTCTCACTGCATGGCTCAAAGATCGCAAAGTTGAGCGCATGAAAATGTGGCCGGAATCATCGGGACAGACCACCCCACTCTATCTGGCTAAGCGCTCTATGCTGTTACTATCTAAATTTAAATGGTATGAGCCGTTACGGCCAAAAGACCCTGATGACGTGTTTGTTGTATCAGACGAGATGGAGGCACTCATGAACGAAGACGATGGCTCGTCAGCACCAAAGCGCAGTGCACCCACTCCTCAAGCTATCACAGATAACCTCGAAACTACAGAAAACTAAAATGAATAAAGAAACAGTTATGTCGCTACTTGGCGAAATCAACGCCATGGTGGCAGATAATAATATACCCGATGCCATACGCCTCTCAGGCGAAGAACTTGCTGCTACAGATAACTCTTGGCGCAAAGCGCACAACGCAGGCAAAGAAACATCTGAGCTATTAGTGTGCATGGCAATTTTGGCACAAAGTCACTGCGATTTGCTGTTTCGTGCCGGTGCATACGGCGATGCTTATGCCACTGCCGTTACCGTAATGATGTCGGTAAGTTTGGATGATGCATGCACACAATGCATGCAAGAAATGTTGACACTATGTGTTATTGCTGCATCATCGCTCGAGCAACTAGGCTCACAAATGCCACACGACGATTTCACGACGCAGCACATGCCCGTGATATTGAGCTACATTGCTTCGCTAATGTATTGCTACTATCAAAAAACGCTTGTTATAGAGCAAACTCAATGGCATGGCATAGCCTATGAGATGCTACGTGATTTTGCGAACGCCGGCGCGGTGCAACAGCCCACAGTGCAAGTTGGCGACAAAGCTGTCGACCCGTTGCATCCGTTTGACTTGTTTAGCGACCTCGCCGGACGATCAATAGCTCTTGGCTTACTCAGTGCCGAAGGCTAGAAATTAAAAGATTCGAGTTTAAGAGTGCCACAACGTTGCATGGTGCCAACGTGTTCAGCAAATTCAGCAGTAGCAGAATGTTTGTCGAGCACTTCTTGGTTTTGCCATGTTTCACAAATCATGAACACATCTTTGCGTGTTGCGCTAGCGAAAACATCGTAAGCCACAACGCCTTCATGTTTGAGCGATTTTTCAACTAAGGCTTTTGCAGCAGCCAAAGCTTCATCAAATTGAGCCTGGTCATTAGCTTGGAAGAAGCAATTGAGTCTAATCATATCTAAAAGAGTATTAAATGGTTATCATTTTGATGCAAAGATAGCATTTTTTGCGATTTCAGGCAATTAGTTCTCGTCAAACAAATGTTTAAGATTTTTAAAGTGTAGATACGTGCGACGTTCTTTCGCTATGCCAATCGGCAAACCGATAGCCACACCGGCAATAAAGCCCCAAATAAAATAGATATCGTTTTCTTTATCTAATTCATAATATAGCATCAGAAGCACAGCCAACCCAAGCAAACAGCCCAGCACAAACATCACTATGTGATAGCAGTACAAGTTTTTAGCTGCTGCCACAGCCTCGCTCACTGACATTTGTGAGTAGTCACATTTTCGCACGCGTCTTATCATGAAGAAGCTCAACACAGCCATAAGCACGCCAAACGAGCAATATGACACACGCATAAAGAGGCTTGGATTAATCACGTCGAGCAAAGTGAACGAAAATACGGGCAATATTATAGCTCCAAAAATCAAAGAGATAATGTATGTGCGCTCAATTTTCTTCAACAAACTTTCACCTCGTTGCGAACGAAGTTTATCAATGAGAGCATCATTATCATGCTGATTACTTTGAGTTGAGCAATCAGCTGCTTTCCATTTATTTCGTAGTATGTCAAAATCGTTATCCATATCGCTATCTATTTGCTATTGACTGATTTTTGATTTTTTGTTTTATGCGATACAATCGTGTTGCCACATTGGTTTTTGAAAGACCAGTAACTTCAGCGATTTCATCATAATTTTTCTCGTCGAGCCACATCATGATGATGGCTTTTTCGAGTTGGTCAAGACATGAAATAATGCTGTATAGTTCGCGCAAATTAGCTTGTTGCTCCGAGTCATCGCCTGCCAACACAGCAGCAGCCTCGTCGAGCGATGCAAGGCCTGTGTGACGCGAATTACGTCGCATCCATGTGATGCACGTATTCACTGCCGTTCTATAAATCCATGTCGACATACTTGAATTACCTTTAAATGATTGAATGCCTCGCCACAGATTTGCCATTGTTTCTTGATACAAATCATCGAAGGGATTATCTGCGCCTGAATACATAAAGCAAACCTTGCGAATTAGAGCATCATACTGCTCCAGCATCGCAAGAAAAGATTGTTCTTTTACATCTGCCTTTTTCAGTCTCATACACTATTAGACGCACCAAGCGCAAAAAAGTCACACTCCACATCAAAAATTTTTCCATTTTTTGGCGAAAATCTGCCACTACCTCCATACAAGCACTGCTAATCAACAACAAAGGGTTGCCGGAGAGACAACCCTTTGTTTGTTATTCGGG
>CAZGAN010000117.1:0-6400 GCA_964523655.1 uncultured Bacteroides sp. | reverse complement strand
GGTCGCGTGACACGGCGCGTGGTTGCAAGCCAAGGTCGAGCCATGATTTGCATTGACCGTATACGTTTGTTTTCCACTCTTTGTGGCCTTCGAGTATCCACTCACGCAATTTGGGCTCCCATTTGTCGAGCGGCAAGTACCAGTGCTTTGTTTCGCGCAACACCGGTTTGTTTCCTGTGATAGCGCTGGTGGGGTTGATCAAGTCGGTAGCATTGAGCGATGTGCCGCATGCTTCGCATTGGTCGCCGTATGCTCGCGGATTGTGGCAGTGGGGGCATTCTCCGGTCACGTAGCGGTCGGCAAGAAATTGATTAGCTTTCTCGTCGTATAGCTGCATTGATGTGCGCTCAACAAATTCGCCTTTGTCATACAAGCGTTTGAAAAATTCTGACGCTGTTTTGTCGTGAATATCGCTTGTTGTGCGTGAATATACGTCAAACGAAATGCCCAACTCTTCAAACGAGTCTTTGATGATTTTGTGATATCTGTCAACAATATCTTGAGGAGTAACACCTTCGGCTTTTGCTTTTATAGTGATGGGCACACCGTGCTCGTCGCTACCGCCAACCAAAAAACATTCTTGGCCGTTCATGCGCAAGTATCGAGCGTAGATGTCTGCAGGCACATATACACCGGCTAAGTGACCGATGTGCACCGGACCGTTTGCATAAGGCAATGCGGTGGTGATAAGTGTTCGTTTGAATTTGGTCATATCTCGTTATGTTTGTAGTTTTTTATTAATTCGAGGTTTTGTTATTACTTAAATATGAAAGTGAGTGTAGCTGTTGCTTCATCCGGAGCATCGCCGCCATTCTTGCGAATAAAGCGTTTGCTCTTTGCTTCAGCTATGCATCGTTGTTGCACGGCACTATTGCTACCTGCGGGAGCTTTTCCGCCTATCACTTTCGCACTGGTCACTTTGCCGGTGCTGTCAATTGTCAGCGAAAGCACTACCGAGCCGGTCACCGACGACGGTATGTTTTTGCTGTATTCGGGGAACATCCATCCGCCGCCAACAGTACCCTTCTGCACGCCTGAGCTGACAGAGTTTGAGTTAGAAGGCCCGGCAGAGTCGGTTTTGCCATCGGGGCGTCCGCTTTTGCCATCATCGCCTTTACCGTTGTTTGCATTGTTTTTAGCTGATGCATTTGCGAAGGCATTGCTGACTGAAGCGTTTGTCTTTTTGGCAGTAGCTTCTTGTTCTACTTTCTTCGTGTCTACGGCCGGACCTGCGGGTTTCGGTTTTTCTTCTGTCTTTGTAACTTTAACAGGAGTTTCCTTTTTTGTGCTAACTTCTTTTGCCGGAGTAGCCTTTTTGCCGGCGTTGTCTAATGCCGTGCCAGTTTCAGGTGCCAACTTGCTATCCACGTGTGAGGGCTCCTCTATCTTAGCCGGGGCTGACAAATCGCCGGGCACTTTCTCCGGCAAAGCTATTGGCTCCGGCTCAATGTAGGTCTCCTCTTCAACACCTAGCTCTATGTATGGCTCCGGTTCCGGAGGCCAAGGCTCACCAACCTTCCAATGCAATTTGGCATTGACAAGCCACATCGACAAGAGAAAGACGATGAATAGAGTTATTATTGCCGATATTTCCTTTGACCGTTTCATTGTTCGGTTGTTTCAGTAGAGGTAGTTGTTTCAGTAGTATTTTGAGGCATTGAGCGTGGAGTGGTTGCCAATACCATTTTGAGCTCATTTTCTGCGCCAAGATTGAGCACATCGATTACTCGGCCGTATGACACCGATGCGTCGCCATACACGGCTATGCCGCTTTCGGGGTCTTGCTCTTGCACTTGTTTCAGAAAATCGATAAGGGCATCGCTATTTTTCAATTGCACAGGTTCGGCGTCATCGTATGCGCCCCACAGAGTGCTATCAGCCATCACATATACTCGTGTCATGGGCTTGAGCTGTGTTTGCTCGGTGCTCTGTGGCAAATTCACTTCTAGTGCGGTTGGAAAGATGAACGTTGATGTCACCATAAAAAATACCAACAGCAAGAACACCACATCGGTCATTGACGACATGGAGAATGTTGAGAGCACGTTTTGTTGACGTTTTAAAGCCATTGACTTACTATTTTTTTGATGTTGCTAATATATGAAATTTTATTTGCGAGCGGGTTCGTTGAGAAGGTCCATGAAGTCCATTGTGCGAGCTTCCAAGCGGTTCATCACTTTATTGAGACGGCCTACCAAGTAGTTGTAAGCAAACATAGCCACGATACCAACAATAAGACCAGCCACAGTGGTCACAAGAGCAGTGTAAATACCACCGGCAAAGTCTCCAATTTGAGCAGAGCTGCCGCTTTGTGAAATTGCGTAGAATGATTCGACCATACCGATTACTGTGCCCAAGAAACCAATCATTGGAGCAGCAGCAGCAATAGTAGCCAACCAAGTGAAACCTTTTGAAAGTGCGGCAACTTCAATGTTACCTGTATTTTCGATTGTCACCAACACATCGCTCATGGGGCGACCGATGCGTGATATACCTTTAGCTATCAATCGAGAGTATGGGCTGTTGGTGCTGCGGCAAAGATTTTCAGCGCTTTCCAGCTCACCGTCGTGTATATAGTCTTTAATGCGTTGCATGAAAGTGTCGTCATGACGCGATGCCAAGCCTATCACTATGGCGCGTTCAATGAACATGTATATGCAGATTACCAATAATACTGCCAATACAATCATAATCCAGCCGCCATCGAGGCAGAGTTGCCAAAGAGAAAGTTCGGGGGCTGTGGTGGTTTCAAGAAGTAACATATCGTTTAAACTTAATAATGTTAGGATTAGAATTTATTTGTGTTTTTGATTTATTTCTTTGCTAAGCAAGCTCTGTATCGCTTGATTGTTTCCTCTAAGCCAAGATACAAAGCATCGCATATCAGCGCGTGGCCTATTGACACCTCATTGAGATATGGCATTTTGTCGTGGAAAAATTCCAAATTCTCCAAGCTCAAATCGTGTCCGGCATTCACGCCCAAACCGAGATTGTGAGCTGTTTTTGATGCATCAACGTAAGGAGCAATGGCAGCTTCGCGGTCGGTTGCGTAGTTATCGGCATAAGGCTTAGTGTATAGCTCTACGCGGTCTGCTCCGGTTTTTGCTGCCAGACGTATTGTTTCTTCAACGGGGTCTACAAAAATAGAAGTGCGAATACCGGCATCGCGAAAACGCTCAACAACTTCGCTCAAAAAGTCAAAGTTAGCGTCAACATCCCAACCTGCCGACGATGTCAATGCATTTGCTGCATCGGGCACCAAAGTCACTTGCTCGGGACGCACGCGCAACACTAGCTCTATAAATTCGGGAGTGGGATTTCCTTCGATATTAAATTCGGTTTTCAAGATGCCGCGCAAATCATAGACGTCGGCACGACGTATGTGGCGCTCATCGGGACGAGGATGCACCGTTATTCCTTGAGCCCCAAAGCTTTCGCAGTCGGTAGCCACTTTCATCACATTTGGATTGTTTTCACCGCGCGCATTGCGCAAAGTAGCTATCTTATTGATGTTTACACTAAGATATGTCATGTTTTTATTCTTGGCAACAGTTGTTTTTCTGTTGTTTATATTTATTTTTGGATGTTGTTTGAATAATTGTTTGTATATTTGTATTTGTTTTAGAGTACAAAAATAGTCAGAATAAATAAAACTGCGAAACAATTTGACGTCTAATTAAGTTTTTTATGACCGATTTAACGCGACTTTACCCTCAAAACCCCGAATCTTCTAGATTTGAAGTGGTTTGCCATAGGGCTGATTACTCTGCTTCGCGCATTGCTCATGCAGTTGAGGACTGCGATGCTCATGTGATCAACCTCAATGTTACCGCCGACGTTGTTGACGGCGACTGCATTGTCGTTGACCTGCGCGTGGAGCATCGAAACATGATTTCGGTGGTTCGTTCGCTTGAGCGATATGGTTACGTCGTGATACCAATTGACTTAGGCGAAAAGAATGATGCTGACACCGATGACAACCACGAAATGTCAGCCCTCGAACGCTTCTTGCAAATCTGACATATACTCTGCTTAACATCTAATAGTCTCACTAAAAATGAAGATAGCCATTTATGGTAGCAGGCGCCAAGCCCCTCATGCCGAGTCAGTAAAGACTCTGATACGTTGCCTTGCATTGAGCAATGTGCAAATTGCCATGTGCCCAAAACTATATAATCACCTCACCGCCGACCTCGGCATTTCTCTCCCCGGAGTTATTGTTGCCGACGAATTTCCACGCGATGCCGACCTCGTGCTCAGCATTGGCGGTGATGGCACATTTTTGCGCACTGCAGCATGGGTTGGTAACGCTCAGGTGCCCATTGCCGGAGTCAATACAGGCAACCTCGGCTATCTCTCGGCTGTAACCATTGACCAGGTCAACGATTTTGTTGAAAACATACTCTCTGCCAACTATGCCGTTGAGCAGCGCACCCTCATTGAAGTATCAACTCCCGGTGTGCGCGGATGGCGATACGCTCTCAATGAAGTGGTTATGGCTAAAGACGACTCTGCATCAATAATCTCAGCTCATGCTTTTCTCAACAACAAAGAGCTGGCGCTATACAAAGCCGATGGTCTCATTGTTGCAACACCAACGGGTAGCACCGCCTACAACCTCTCAGTTGGCGGCCCGATTATACAGCCAACAGCACCTGTTTGGGTAGTGTCGCCAATTGCAGCACACTCGCTTGGCATGCGTCCACTTGTGATCAGTGACTCATCTCATCTCAGCATAAATGTGACCGGACGCGGACACTCATTCCGCCTCACACTTGACGGTCGCTCAACAACAGTGCCGTTCGACACAGTTGTTAACTTGCAAAAAGCGCCGTTTTGCACACGCATTGTGCAGCTTAATGACTCGCAATTTCAAGACGTGCTCCGCAACAAACTATTGTTCAACTAGATGAAGTATATAGTTTCGCAACGATATGTTGACCCTCAGCTGGGCACCATAAACATTGTTGTGCGCTCAAATGCACGCAGTTTCAAAGGCCGATGGAAAGGCACTGAGTTGCAAATCACCGTGCCCAACGGTGTTACCGTTGCAAAATACAAAGAGGTGCTTGAATCATGGCGTGAGTCGCTGTTGAAATCAAAGCCTAAATCGCGCTACTACGACGGGCAGCGTTTCGACTTTGAAGGGTTCAGCATTGTTATTGAAGCATCGCTCTCGCGCCCCAATCAGCTCTCGTGCGACCCTAAAGCAACCCCGTGCACTGTGCGCGTGTCAAAAGATATAAACTTCAACTCAACAGCCGTTGAAAAAGCCATAAGCAACGCCATTTGCTACATCTCTCACTTTCACGCTCCGAAGTTAGTACTTCAAATCGCTGCCGATGAAAGCAAGCGTCTTGGCGTATATCCTGCAAAATACTCAATATCAAACGGTGCACGCACTCTCGGCCACTGCACTCCGCGCAAAGAAATAGCCCTCAGCTCGCGTCTTGCCTTTTTGCCTGCCGAGTTGCGACGCTATATAGTTTGCCACGAATTGGCGCACCTCACAGAGATGAACCACTCCTCGCGTTTTCATGCGCTGGTCAACGTCTACACCAACGGTCGCGAAGCCGAGCTTGAACGTATGCTCCGCAAATTTGCGTGGCCAATAATTCGATAATAACTTAACACTCAATATAATGAAACTCGTCTCTTGGAACGTAAACGGCCTCCGCGCTGTTGTGAAAAAAGGCTTTGATCAAATCTTTGCCGACTTTGATGCTGACATATTCTGCCTACAAGAAACAAAACTTTCTGAAGGCCAAATTGACCTAAACTTCGCCGGATACGAATCATACTGGAACTATGCAGAGAAAAAGGGTTACAGTGGCACCGCAATCTTCACACGTCACAAACCAATCTCAGTGACCACCGGCATTGGCATTGAGCAGCACGACAAGGAAGGACGCGTTGTTACCCTGGAGTTCGACAACTTTTACATGGTTGACGTCTATACCCCAAATGCTCAACAAGAGCTCGCTCGTCTCGATTATCGCATGCAGTGGGAGAGTGATTTTATGGCTTATCTTTGCGCCCTCGATGCTAAGAAACCTGTTATAGTTTGCGGTGATATGAACGTTGCTCACAACGAAATAGACCTTAAGAATCCTGCTACAAATCATAAAAACCCTGGCTTCAGTGATGAAGAGCGCAGCGCTTTCTCGCGCCTCCTCGATGCCGGATTTGTTGACACTTTCCGCACGTTGCATCCTGACGAACAAATATTCTCATGGTGGAGCTACCGTTTCAGTGCCCGTCAAAAGAACATCGGATGGCGCATTGATTACTTTCTTGTCTCAAAACGTCTGCTCCCGCAAGTTACCGATGCCTCAATACACACCGACATACTTGGAAGTGACCATTGCCCGGTCTCGCTAACAATCAACTGAACCGTAAG
>CAZGAN010000116.1:0-6461 GCA_964523655.1 uncultured Bacteroides sp. | reverse complement strand
TGTATATTTGCAGAATAACACACGTAAATACTCTTATTCACAATTATAAAAAACACATAAAACCTTTTCTATTTATGGCAAACATCAAACACTTTTTATTTGCCGCTGCCTTTGTTGTAGGTTTTCTCCATTCTTCGGCAACGGTTTTATTTACGGAGAATTTTGAGTATGCGAGCGGAAGCGAGCTCAATACTCAAGGTAAATGGGTTACTTTTGGTACCCAAACAGACACGCCTATCACGGTTTCTACACCGGGGCTATCTTTTGACGGCTACCAGCCAACGGCTATCGGTGCCGCAGTTCAAATTCTTAACACAACTAACTCTAACGAGCAAGATTTACACGCTTGCTTCAGCAGCGACGGCGTTTCAACCGGCGACATCTACATGTCGGCTCTCGTGAACGTGTCGGGAGTATCTGCCGAGCAATTCTTTTTAACCTTCGATGGCCGCACAAACAGCTCGGAAATTGCAGCAGGTAAACCAACTTCTAACTATTGGAGAGTTTTCGTTTCTCCCGGCACAACCGAAGGTAAATTCTATTTCGGTCTTGCAAAAAACAAAACGACAACAACCGCAAAAACGGAACAAGAGTATGACCTAAACACAACATATCTTATTGTGTTAAAGTACTCTTACGTTGACGAGGCTAATAACGATGTTCTTTCGCTCTACGTGAATCAAGTAGGCACAACCGAACCGGCTTCTCCAACAATTACAACCAATGCCGGTACTGATGCCACAACTAAAGCAAACGGCAATGCTAAAGATTACGGCATTGGCGGCGTAGCTATCATGCAAAACGGCTCAAGCACTAAACCCGGCCCCAAGCTACAACTTGACGCTCTGCGCATTGCAACCACATGGGCTGAATTGTTTGACGCTTCTGAATCTGAAACACCGAGCAACCCCGACCCGGAACCCGCAGGTGACGCAAAACTAACCATCACTAATGCCGGTGGAAATGAAATTGGTGCTTTTGTAAATCTCGAAAGCAAAAGCGTTTACACTGTCGCAGGTGAAAACCTCACCGGTGACGTGAAAATCTCACACACAAACAGCGATCAATTCTCTCTCAGCACTACATCTATAAGCAAAGCCGATGTCAACGGCGAAAATTCTAACGTCACTGTCACCTTCAAATCGGCGACTGCCGGCGATTTCGAAGATGTAATCACATTTGAAACCGAAGGTGCTGACCCCGTTAGCATGACTTTGAAAGCCTCTGCAAGCGCTGCAACAGCCTTGACATCATCGCGTGCCGTGAATGCCATCTCTCCAAAAGAAGATGATAGCACTGTTTACCAATTCACAGGCAAAGCAACCATAACATTCATTGACCAAACAAACAAAATTATTTACGCTCAAGATATTGCCGGCGCTATCGCTATTGACTATAGCTACGTTGACGGTATAACCTGCGTGGCAGGCGACAAAATCACTAACGTGACCGGTTCTATCGAAAATCGTTTTGGCGCTAACTACATGGTTGCATGGGCTGATGTCACAATCGAATCATCAGGCAACACAAAATCTCCCGTAGAAGCAACTCTTGCTGAGCTCGCTGACGACCCCGAGTCATACATTCACCAACTCGTGAAAATTTCGGGCGTTAAATTCAAAGCCAACGAAGGCGACAAATTCTCAACTTCAGGTGTTGAATTCGAAAAAGACGACATCGACGGTAAAGTACTCGCATTCGCCGGAACTGACGTTATTGGCTCTGACATTCCAACCAGCGCTGTTGACCTCACCGGTATCTGCCGCTCTACCACTATAATCTCTATCTCTCCACGCTCTCTCGCCGACATTGAAGCTCCGGTTAGCGTTGAGCCTACTCGCACATTCGTGTATAGCGAAGAAGCTGCTCCCATCAACGAGTCTACTGCCGTTGTGAAATATCAAGTCGTAACTCAAAACTTGCCACAAGGTCTAGACATTGAAATCACCGGCACCAACCGCTCTATGTTCTCTGTATCACCGACTCACATCGACGCCGGCTCAAGCAATACGGAAGTGGTTGTAACATATCTGCCTACTGCCATAGGTAAGCACACCGGTCGCATCAACTTTGAAGCTCCCGGCACTGAATACGCCGAAGGCGAAGGCTTCACCTTCTACGCTTACGACCCCGCTAATCTACCTACAATCACCGTCAACAACAGCGGTTTAACTAATTTCAGCGCTAAACCCGGTGAAACTCAAGAGCAAAAAATCACTATCACAACAGCCAACTTTATTGACTATGGTAGCATCAAGGTTATGGGTGAAGCAAATGGCGCTTTCCGCATCAATAACACAATGCTATTGAAATCGGGTGAAACTGCTTTGACAATCACTTTCGCTCCGCAAGCTGAAGGCTCTTACACCGAACGCATCGAATTCTCTGCCCTCAAAGCTGAGTCGCAATACATCACCGTTACCGGCACTTGCCAAGGCGAAACTCCCGCTGACGAAACCGAAGGCGACGAATTCGATTTGAGCACCGAAAATCCGCTCAAATACATGAACGAATCATTCGACTCTACCGAAAAGAACAAACCCGTTAAACTCACAGGCTGGACAAACGTTGCCATTGAAGGCACTCGCGCTTGGTGGGGATATAAGTTTGAAGACGATGGCAACAGCGCTGCTAAAGTTACCGCTTACGACTCTAAAGTCGCTCCCGGCGAAGGCACCGATTGCCAAATGGTTCTCGTTACTCCTCCGCTCGACTACGTTAACGCTGCAAGCCAAATCTTGACTTTCCGCATCATGGGTCAAAATCTACTCGAAAACCAAAGTGACGAACTTTCTGTGATGTACCTCGACCTCGCCGAGGGCGAACTATACGCACAGACTCTCGATGGCATGAGCATTCCTGCCACGGCCGACGAAAACGACACTTGGGTTGACTACGTGGTTGACCTCAGCGGCAAAGATCTTGCCGACGTATTCTTTATCGGATTCAAATTTAAATCAACACGCGGTGTTGATAACGCAGCCGTTTACTACGTTGACGATGTAACTTGGGGCAGAACTGATGTGCCTCAAATCAAACCCGCTCAATCAACTGTTTCTGAAACTGCCGAAGTTAATACTCCTAAAGAGATAGCTCTCTCAGCTGTAGGTCTAAACCTCACCGAAAACATCAAGCTTTCTATTTCAGGAAACAATCCTTCTCGTTTCAGCCTCGACAAGACTACTCTCCCGGCTGAAGGTGGCGACTTTGTTGTAACTTTCAACTCTGATGAAGTTGGTGTTCACTCTGCTTACATCGTATTAGAATCAGCAGGCGCTCCGGTTGCTTACATTGACCTCGAAGTCAACAACACATCAGGCGTTACAGCTATAACTGCCGATGCTAACGGTTTGTACAATGTTTACAATGTGTTAGGTGTGAAAGTTAAGAGCACTCGCGATGCCAGCGAGCTCCGCGAACTTCCTGCCGGCATCTACATTGTCAACAACAAAAAGCTAGTAATCAAATAAAAATAATTGCATAGTAATTATCACAAACAAGACACCCCGGTTGATGTGAAATCAGCCGGGGTGTTATTATTCCTTATCGCGATAACTATTAGCTCATTTTCTACCGAAATCAGCAGGTATTTCGCCCCACTCTTCGGTTTGCCACTTGATGATGGGATTGAGTATGCGATTTTGCGAAAGCCACAAATCGGCACGTCGCAACATATCAACTATGCGTGTGTTTTCAGCTGTTGGCTTAATTGTTGTGCGGCTATGTCCGGCGCGCAACCATGCCAATGCGGTGCGGCTATCAGTGTAGATAGGCGTATTGAAATCACCACGCTTCTTAAATAGTGCCGCCGCATGTATTATCGCTAAATACTCGCCTATGTTGTTTGACCCTCCTGCCAACGGCCCGATTTTAAAAACCACTTCACCGGTGCCAACCATCACTCCTTGATACTCCACAGGCCCCGGATTGCGCGAACACGCCGCATCAACAGCTATCGCATCGAGACGTATCTGCGGAAATGCAGCATAGTTTATCACCTTCGCAGCATGGTCAGCCATAGCTCTATACAAAGCCATGTCTTCTGCCGGGTCGCCCCTAAAGGCTATTGTTGCTGTTTCCAAATCAGGATAAGCTCTGTATCGAGCACCCGGAAATCCCTCGACTTGGTCTTTACATTCTTCCCAAGTTTCATAAATGCCGGGGGCACGACCGTCCCAAACCACATAGTATTTTCCTTTTTGAGCCATAATTATTTTTAAGAGAATTGTAGTAACAAATTAATGTCAACGTGGCGCATACCCAAATTCGCAGCTAGACGCGCATTCACTATGCGGCCCAAAAATGTGTATGCTGCACATTGCATGCCCGGATGCAATTTTATCGCTGTTGACAAGCCTCCCGAGCAATTTAGTATATCATCAAACATTGTCACCAACGTATTGCTAAGCGCCATTGCCGTGGTGCGTGGCACTGCTCCGGCTGCATTCACAAAGCACACTTTGCGCCCGTCATAGCAATAATTTATTGGCACATTTGTTGACAAATCTATATTTTTCAACGATGGGAAATGCACCGAATACGTATTATCCAAATTAAAGGTAATTACACCTTCTTTCATCATTGCCACTGCTTCAGCCTCAATGACGTGCGGGTGGTCAATATGCGACGCTATCACCACATCTGCCGAACGAAGCGCAGACATCAACACTCTTGGATGCAATGCCGAGGCTGCCACTCCCGGACCCAATAATTGCGAGGCACAACGCAATCTGTATACATTATTATCAAATATGCGCACCAAGGCGCCAATGCCTAGTGCCGAACGAGCTGCAGCGATGCCGGCTGTATCGGCACCGATAATTGTCACTTCACAAGGTATGATTCCGGCAACACCACCAAGCAATATGCCTTTACCATAATTGGAATCGGCAAGCATTGACGACGCAACAGAAATTGATGCTCGTCCATCTATTTCATTCAAAATATCGGCAAATGTTGGATTGCCGTGTGTATCTTTCACCAAATCAAGCGCAAGCGATATGATATGTCGGTCAAGAAGCACTTGCACCGCCTCGGGGTCTTGCGTATTTGGATTTAGCATTGACAACAACATCGCGCCCCTGCGCATACGCCGCACATCTATTGCCGACAACGGCGACAGGTGCAACACTATGTCAGAGGCAAAAGCTTCGCCTCGCGACACAATCTTCACCCCGGCGCTGGCATAGCGAACATCGTCATAGTGTATTACTCTTCCGGCGCCTTGCTCCATGCGCACTTCAACCCCTCGGTCTATAAGCATTGCTGCGCCTTCGGGTGTAAGCGCAAATCTATGGTCGGCGGCCTCGCGTGTTGCAGGTAGGCCCAACGTTAATGCCTTCTTGCCCAATGCTATGTCGAGCAATTGTTCTAATGGTGTTTGATTGTGTGCTGTCATGGTCACAACAAGTGTCTATTTAGAAAAACTTTTGCACGAAAAGATTCACTGTGCGGTCAATGCCGTCAGCGGTGTCAAGGTCTGAAGCATCAAACATGTGCTTCGCTTTACTATAAAACGGTGTGCGCGCTTCAATTGTTTTCACAACATATTCATTTAACTCAACGCGCGTCATCCCGGCAATGAGTGGACGTTTTGCCGCAGCGTCTATCAATCTATCACAAAGCAATTCAACAGGGGCTTGCAACCACACCGTCGTGCCAAGTCGATTCATAAGCGCCATGTTATCACCAAAACACGGTGTGCCTCCACCACATGCTATGATGCCCGATTTCTCGGCAACCAAGGCTAGCGTTTCTATTTCCAACTGACGAAAATATGCCTCGCCTTTTGCCGCAAAAATTTCTTTTATTGACATGCTAGCACGCTCCTCAATTGCATCGTCAAGATCAACAAAATCAATCCCAGTCGCTGCATGAAGAGCTCGCCCGAGCGTTGTCTTGCCCGAACCCATAAAGCCCATCAAAAAGATGGGCTTTATAAGTGCAGTTCGTTTATTATTTCTTTGCAAGAAGATCGCGTATTTGTGTCAACAACTCTTCTTGTGTAGGTCCTGCGGGTGCTTCAGGAGCAGCCGGCTCTTCTTTCTTGCGATTGAGTTTGTTTATCGCTTTAATTGCCAAGAAGATGCAGAATGCTATAATCAAGAAGTCTACAATTGCTTGCACAAATGCGCCCCATGACAACAATACTGCAGGTGTATCTCCTACTGCTTCTTTAAGTACAATTGCTTTCTCCGAAAAATCTACCCCACCGGTAATCACTCCCACTACAGGCATGATGATGTTATCGACAAGTGAAGTCACAATCTTTCCGAATGCACCGCCGATTACAACACCGACAGCCATGTCAATTACGTTGCCACGCATGGCGAACTCCTTGAACTCAGTCAAAAATTTGCTCATAGTAAAAAATTTTTAATGTTTAGTTAACTGGATGCAAAGTTAATTTTTTTTAATTAAAATCCAAAACTTGACACCCTAAAAAGTATCACAACCTACTC
>CAZGAN010000115.1:0-6473 GCA_964523655.1 uncultured Bacteroides sp. | reverse complement strand
GCGTATTTCAAGGCAAATATAAAGTTTACATCAACCCCGCCCACTTCCTTGCGCTGCCACCCGACGGATCATTTGATGGTGTAAATGACATCTCTGTTGATAACAAAATAGTCAACGATACGTATTACAACCTTCAAGGCGTGCCCGTTGCTCATCCGGTGCCCGGACAAATCTACATACACAACGGCAAAAAACTGCTCTACCGATAATGCAAAGCTCCTTCTTCCTTATTTGTGGAAGAAGGCTGCTATTTGGTCGGCACTGAGTATGTGAATTATGGCATAGCCATCAGGAGTATAATTCGGTGTCGGAAGTTTGAACAAGTCGCTCACAAGACGTTGCACCTCGTCGTTTGTGAGCGACTGGTTGCTTCTTATGGCGGCTGTTTCTGCCATTGATAGCGCTATGCGGCTGCGTTGATCGTCGGTTGGGTCGTTGCCGGTGTCGGCAACATCTGAAAGCACCGATAGTAGGGCTTGTGTTGGATTAACACCGCCCAGTTCTGCCGGCACACCATTGATTGCCCAAGTGAGATTACCCAAAAATGATAGCTCGTAGCCAAGTGTCGACAACAGTTCTTGTGCCGACTGTATAATGGCATGTTGCGCAGCATCAACTTCAACGGTCTCGCCAAAAATTAAATGTTGCGTTGCCATGTGCCCGCTCTTTATTGTTGGAAGAAAACGCTCATAAAGCACTCGTGTGTGTGCTCGGTGTTGGTCTATAAACATCAATCCTGACTTCGATGTGGTGACTATCCAGCGATTCTTAAGCTGAAACATTGTTTGCGCTTCTTGCGACTCTTCAGCTAGGGTGGGGAGCACTGCGCTTTCTTGCACGTGTGTGCCGCTTTCGGCTTGCTGATTGAGCGTATTGAGCGCGCTTTGTCGCTCCACATTGTATGCCTCATAGAGCTTATCCCAATTCTTATTGAGCGCTGAGCTGCGTTCTCTTCGCCACGTGTGTTCTGACTGAGAGTATGAACTTGAATTGTTCATAGCTGATTGCACCTCAATTTTAGGCATTTCAACCTCACCCGATGGCGTTGGCACGTCAACGGCAAATGGATTGTAATCAAGGTCAATATCGTCAACCGGAGTACTAACATTTGTTGCACCGGTTTGTATCATGGGCGGAATGTCGGGCACATCAATTGCATCAAAATCAATAGACGGCCCGGCGTTAAATTTGCCAAGTGACTCTTTTATCGCTGCCGTGAGAATTTGCCATATCATCTGCTCGTCTTCAAATTTTATCTCGTGCTTCTGCGGATGGATATTCACATCTATACGGTCGGGGTCCACGCTCAAATTTATAAAGTAATTGGGCTGGGCATCGGCAGCAATAAGGTCATGATAGCAATTTAACACTGCTTTGTGAAAATACGGATGGCGCATATTGCGTCCGTTCACAAAAAAGTATTGCAACGCATTGCGGTGACGAGCATTCTGTGGCAATCCAATGAATCCTGTGATTTTCACAAGGGTTGTCTCGGTGTCTACAGGTATAAGACCTCGTTCCACGGTCTTGCCAAATAGTGCGCCTATGCGCTGTTTTAACGGTGACTTAAGTAGCTGATGAACAACGGTGCCATTGTGCGTGAGCGTAAATTCAACATTAGTATTCACCAATGCCAAACGCTCAAATTCATGCATGATGTGGCTGAGCTCAACGTTGTCTTTTTTGAGAAAACGTCGACGCGCAACAAAATTATAAAATAGATGCTTCACCATGATATTGGTGCCGGCAACGCATGCCTCCGGCTGTTGCGATTCAACCTCCGATGCTTTGATAATAATGCGCGTGCCCATTACATCGTCCGGACGCATAGTGCGCATATCTATCTCGCTCACTGCCGCAATTGATGGCAACGCTTCTCCGCGAAATCCCATAGTGTGAAGTGTGAATAAATCGTCTGCTTTGCGTATCTTTGAAGTAGCATGTCGCTCAAATGCCATGCGCGCGTCTGTCGCCGACATGCCGCAGCCGTTATCTACCACTTGTATTAGCGTTTTGCCGGCATCTTTAAGTATAATTTGAATTGCAGTAGCTCCTGCATCAACAGCATTTTCCACCAGCTCCTTGATGACTGAAGCGGGGCGCTGTATCACCTCACCGGCAGCTATTTGATTCGCTACCGAATCGGGTAATAATTTTATTACATCGTTGTTCATAGACGCAAAGTTAAATATTTATTGTGAAAATACGTATTTGTTAGAGCTAAATCTATTAACTTTGTCGAAAAATTTATCAACAAGCCTATATTTTATTATGCCACGTTTGCACTTCTTTTATCCCGAAAATGATTTAGCCTTGGCTCTCAACGATGTCAATTACACTGCTCCACGCGCTGCTGTTGATTTGCGCGTATCCGGTGAATCGCTTCCCATGTGGTTGGGCGATAGTGGTGACCGTTTTTACACTCAAGGCATTAGCGCTGAGTGGTATGATGCTATAGCTGGGTGTTTCGATATTCGTGCTGACGTTTTTGACGGCGACATTGCTGATTTGTTACCATCGCCATGGGGCTGGTCTTTGCCCGTTCGCAAAAATTTGCTGCTACTTGGATATGAGGAGGCACAGCTCCCTTCACTTGAACAAATTGACCGCATACGCATGTTGAGCCATCGTCGCGTATCTGCTGAGATTGCACACCGCCTGGTCGCACTGTTTGGCAATAAAATAGGTGCCCCTGCCATAGAAGTCGATTCTACCGACGCTGTAATAGAATATGTGCATGCTCATCAACGGGCAATGCTTAAATTGCCGTGGTCAAGTAGCGGACGTGGCGTTGTTGATACGTTAAATTTATCAGATGAGGAAATCGCTCGTCGTGCTCAAGGCACTATCCGCCGCCAGGGCTCGGTGATGATTGAACCGTTCTACAATGAGCCTCATAATTTTGCATATCTTTTTGCCGCTGAAAACGGACACATAACCTTCAAAGGATATTCTCTCTTCGATGTTGACACGCATTGCGCTTATTCTGGTAGCGTTGTCGCTGCCGATGATGTGCTCGAAAATATGATATCAAAATATGTTGACATTGACCTCTTGCATGAAGTACGCGATGCCTTGACTTCTATGCTCGCTGAAATAATTGGCACTGACTACTCCGGCGCTTTTGGCGTGGATATGATGATTGCCGACGAAAAACTCGCTGTTGCTGAAATGAATGTGCGTATGACCATGGGTCACGTTGCTCACATACTCGCCGAACGATACATAGCCAAAGGCACTGTTGGCAGATTTACAATCATGGCTCGCACCGACAATGAGTGCTTCATGCCTTCTGATTGCTCAATTATTGGTGGAAAAATCACTTCCGGCAAATTAGACCTCGTGCCGCCCGACCGCCGTCACCGATTCATACTTACAGTCGGCTAAGTTGTTGGATTTCACGGTTATTGTTGCATTTACGATAACACCAAATTAGTTATCGTAAAAATGATGATATGTATTTATCTAAAAAAGAATGTTTTATAACATATAAATAATTTTTATTTTTCTCTTGCTTTTCTGAAAAAAGCGTATTAAATTTGCGGTATCAATTCAATCGATACACTTTTCATCATGGATAAAGATACCCCGCTTGCGTTAAACCATATTTCCGTCGACTGTGTTGTTGTTGGCTTCGACGGTGACCGACTTTGCATCTTGCTGGTCGAACGCGACGGCGTGGAAAAGGGCGAAGCCTTTCACGACATGAAACTTCCCGGCACTCTTATCTACATGGATGAAGACCTCGATCAAGCTGCAATGCGTGTGCTCAATGAATTGACAGGCCTCAAAAATGTTAAACTCACTCAATTCAAATCTTTCGGCTCTAAAGACCGTACTAAAGACCCTAAAGATGTGCATTGGCTTGAGAGAGCTATGAAATCGAAAGTCGAACGCATTGTCACCGTGGCTTACCTCGCTATGGTGAAAATTGACCGCAAACTCAACAATAGCCTCACTAATTATCATGCTAAATGGGTGCCTATTGAAGAAATTAAGTCTCTCGCTTTCGACCACAACATCATCATCAAAGAAGCCCTGGCTTACGTCAGACAATTCTCCGAATTTAATTCAATCCTATTGTTCGACTTATTGCCCCGCAAATTCACGGCTACACAACTCCGCACCCTCTTTGAAGTGATATACGGCACAAAAATTGATGTGCGAAATTTCCACAAAAAAATCGCCCAAATGAGCTACATTGTGCCACTCGAAGAAAAAGAACAAGGTGTTGCACACCGCGCTGCTCGCTACTACACTTTCAATAAGAAACTTTATAACAAAAATAGATAGACAACCTTAAATTACTCCAAACAATGTATTTACTTGGATATGACATAGGCAGCTCTTCAGTTAAAGCTAGTTTGGTTGACGCACAATCAGGAAAATGTGTGTCTTCTGCCAGCTTCCCTAAAACTGAAGCAGAAATTATTGCCGTAAAACAAGGCTGGGCTGAGCAAAAACCTGATAGCTGGTGGGGATTCCTCAAACAAGCTACAGCTGCAATCCTGGCTGAAACAAAAGTTGATAGCGCCGACATCAAAGCTATTGGTATCTCTTATCAAATGCACGGCTTGGTTTGCGTCGATAAAGACAAAAACGTGTTGCGCCCCGCTATCATTTGGTGCGACTCTCGTGGCGTGCCTTACGGCCAAAAAGCTTTCGACGAACTCGGTCACGAATTATGTCTCTCTCACCTCCTAAACTCTCCCGGCAACTTCACTGCTACTAAACTCGCTTGGGTAAAAGAAAACGAGCCCGCTCTTTTCGATAAAATCGACAAAATCATGCTCCCGGGCGACTACATCGCTATGCGTCTATCCGGCGATATTAGCACCACAATCTCAGGCCTGTCTGAAGCTATGCTCTGGGATTATAAAGAAAATAGCGTCGCTAACGCAATGCTCAAATATTTCGGCTTCGATAGCTCTATCCTCCCACAAATCAAACCAACGTTCTCTCAGCAATGCTGCCTAAATGCCGCTGCAGCTGACGAACTTGGCCTCAAAGAGGGTACTCCCGTTACCTATCGTGCCGGCGACCAACCCAACAACGCACTTTCTCTTAACGTTTTCAACCCCGGTGAAATCGCTTCAACCGCAGGTACCAGCGGCGTTGTTTACGGTATTAATGGCACAGTGAACTATGACCCACGTTCACGCGTTAATACTTTTGCACACGTAAACCACACAACCGAGCAAACTCGCCTTGGCGTGATGGCTTGCATCAGCGGCACCGGCATCCTCAACTCTTGGATCAAACGTAACGTGGCTCCTGAAGGAATCTCTTACGTAGATATGAACAATCTCGCTTCTCAAATCGCTATCGGTAGCGATGGCGTGAGCATCGTTCCCTTTGGCAATGGAGCTGAGCGTGTTCTCGAAAACAAAGAAGTTAATTGCTCTATCAATGGCATCAACTTCAACGTGCACGACAAACGTCATCTCATCCGCGCTGCTCAAGAAGGCATCGTATTCTCATTCAAATACGGTATCGACATCATGGAACAAATTGGCATGAACGTGCAAAAAATTCATGCCGGACATGCTAACATGTTCCTCAGCAAAATTTTCCGCGACACACTCGCCGGCGTTACCGGTGCTACTATCGAACTTTATGACACCGATGGTAGTGTTGGTGCTGCTAAAGGCGCAGGCATTGGTGCCGGTATTTACAAAGATAACAACGAAGCTTTCGCTTCTCTCGAAAAAATCGAAGTTATCGAACCCAATGAAGCTAATCGCGCTCAATACATCGAAGCTTATGAGCGTTGGAAAGCTATCGTTGACAAACAAATTCAAGACTAATTTAATTTTACAATCAATATAACAAACCTAATAAAAATTATTACATCATGGCAAACAAAGAGTATTTTCCCGGTATAGGTAAAATCAAATTTGAAGGTAAAGACAGCAAAAACCCCTTAGCATTCCGCTACTACGACGCTGAAAAAGTTATCCTCGGCAAAAAAATGAAAGATTGGTTGAAATTCGCTATGGCTTGGTGGCACACACTTTGCGCTGAAGGCGGTGACCAATTCGGTGGCGGCACAAAACAATTCCCCTGGAATGGTGATGCTGACGTTATTCAAGCTGCTAAAAATAAAGCTGACGCTGGTTTCGAATTCATGCAAAAAATGGGCATCGAATACTACTGCTTCCACGATGTTGACCTCGTTAAAGAAGCTGCTACTATCGAAGAATACGAAGCTAACCTCAAACAAATCGTTGCTTACCTCAAACAAAAACAAGCTGAAACCGGCATCAAACTCCTTTGGGGTACTGCTAACGTATTCGGCCACGCTCGCTATATGAACGGCGCTGCTACAAACCCCGACTTCGACGTCGTTGCTCGTGCTGCTGTTCAAATCAAAAACGCTATCGACGCTACTATCGAACTCGGTGGTACTAACTACGTGTTCTGGGGCGGCCGCGAAGGTTACATGTCTCTTCTCAACACCGACCAAAAACGCG
>CAZGAN010000114.1:0-6614 GCA_964523655.1 uncultured Bacteroides sp. | reverse complement strand
TCGCTATCACCATGACGCGTATGAAAATAGCCCGTCAAAGCACATTTCCGTTTGCTTTTCTGTTGCTATCACGTGCAGTGCTAAAGCTCGTGTCATGAGTATATCATCGTGTTTGCCCGGTTTTGCCGCATACGCACCATTAGGCAACTCCACGTATGTTGCCAACTCATTGCACGCATCCGCATCTCGCTCAACATAATTTTTATCGCGAACAGCAGCAATCAACGTGTTGATGAGCATCGGCTTGGTGCGCCTGTTCGTGTGAAAACCGATTCTGTCGCTCGTGGTTTCAGTCACGCGGTCAGTAACTGTGCGCGTATACAGATTATTATAGCATCGTGCCATACGCGACAGCACACTCAAATTGTTGTCTATGCCACCGCTTTCTGTCTCAAACGTATTACTCTCAACCACAAGACGCGCATTGTTGTAATATCGCCCAATGCGCATTGCCTCATCCGCTAGCAAGTCGTGATCTATATGACCGCGCCACTGAGCCACAACTCTTGGCTTTTTCTCGCGTGTGAGCACCGCAATTACACTCCAGTCTGCCTTCGCTGACCGTCCGCCAATGTCCATTGCTGCAACATAATCCATTTGCGGCTGCGCATATTGCCAAATTTTCAGCAATCCGTGTGAGTCGGCTACCGGCAAACCATTGCCACCAAGGTCGCCTATCATTATCGGTTCGCAGCAATTTTCGCGCAGCGAATTCACTTTTTCAGTCGCAAATACTCCCGAGCCACTGTTGATAAAAGCTTCTTCAGCTGTAGTCGGATATTCTGCAAAAGTTTTATCCTGCGTCTGATTCTCCAGCGCACGGCGATGATACCAATTTATCATCTCAAGCGTCAGCCCTTTATCCCATAGCTGCACCTCATACTCAGTCAGGCTCTCCCAGAGCTCCCACGCATTGTCTACCTTCAGTCGATTGTTCTCAATCTCATACCATGGCACAAATATAGCATGCTTGTCACTCTTCCCCGACTCGGAGCGAAGCCATTCGGTGTGAAAATAGCTGCCAACACCATTTGCCGTCGATTCTATAACAATGAGCGAGTAGGGTATATAAGCGATACCGCTGCACACTGCTCGTATAAAATCCTCGGGCGTATGCTTCGGCGTTGCCGGCCAAAATGCCGTCTCCGACAAATGCGCCATTGCATAGTCGCCACCGCGCACCGCATCCTGATTTTCTGCCGAGGCTATCGTGACTCGGCATCCGCGTCCGTCAATCTCACGTATATTCAGCGAACCCTCAAACGGCTTGAAACATGGACTCTTATCATCATCCCAAAGATTCTTAGGATAATTCTCAAGCACTTTTGTGTACATGCCGCGTATTGTTGCCGCTGCATCTTTCACATGCGCGCAAATCAACGAATTCCAATTGCGCTTATGCACTGATTGTATCCACACCATGTACATCTGCACCAAAGTGCTTCCGCCCCATTGTCTCGCCTTGAGCATGATTAATCTTAGTGGCTTATTTGCCAATCTGTCGGCCTCAAGCACGGCTGCTACACGCCGTTGCGGCACATTGAGCACAAATGGTATGTCCATCTCCTCAAGCTTGGGCTTGATAGTAACACATGTTGCACACCAAAATTCAAAATCGTGTTTGCAACGCAGCTTTTGCCAACTGTCGGCATCGGTTGCCACTTTCAGCTGTGGGTCTTCTGCCATAGTCTTAGGCACGAAAGCCGTTGCATATTCTCTCATTGGTGTGGCTATTTCAACTCGCTCTCCGATGCAGCCTATGCCTCGCACCGGATTATATTGTTGTGCGCTTTCCAATGCCGCATTGCGGCGCGCATTCTCTGCTATAAGTTCTTCTTCGGTCATTTGTTTGAAATAATAGGGTAGGTTACGGCAAAATCGCTGCTCACTTTGGCTGCAATGACTAGTTGCATGTCAATAGCATTGTGTCCGTGCAGGTAGCAGCGTATAGGTGACTTTATTGCTCCGCTCACATTGAGCCCTGATATTGTTGTTGGTGTCGGCGCTGTTGACGTGAGCCATGCTCGATCAACCTTTAGCTGACCTGTAAAAGCCGATGCCTTAACCATCCACTTCACATATCGCGGCAAATCGCGCTTGCCTTTATTGGCAACACACATAGCTTGCCATTGCACTGATGTCTCTTTCGCAGCCGTGCGCTCACTCAGACTCACAAGCCCTTCTTCTGTCACAGCGTATGCTTTCCCGCTCTCAGCACACCAGCCACCGCGGGCAATAAGAGTGCTTGTATAGCGACTGTTATCGTATTGCAAACAATAGTGCGTTGCCACGTTATCATCAGTGTTGCCAACCACAATCTCATTATCTGACGCTATCCATGCTAATCTGTCGCCAACCACATCGTGTGCAATGCTTTTCACACTGCTCGATGATAACTGAATGAGTTCTCCGTCGCACAGTGCATATACCACGTTCCCTCCGTCAACAGCACAGTGCTTATTGTCTATGCAGCGTCGGTCTAGCAAGTTTACGGCACATTCGCTAAGCGCGCTATTCACTGTCAGCAGCTTTATCCCGTCATTGCCAAATACATAATAGCGTGAACGCTTGTACTCCCACGCTGACGAGCCGGTGCGAGCGGCTAACACTGATAACACTTCCCCCGACACTCTGCTCACTGATTTCGCTTGCGGCACTATTGCATTTGTTGTTACAACAACGCTGCCGGCCGCGCTAATGTCAACATCAATGCTTGCCGGCGCTGCAATCTTTGCTCCATTCTCAAGCTTTACAGGCACCATTGTTGGCGAGATGTACATGGCATATCTTCCGGTAACATCCGGTGTTAGCGCCACACTCAGTGTGCGCATAGTGCTCTCGCCGTCAACTTGCACTGCCATTGTCATTGACACCGCTTCGGCTGACGGATAAACAATTAGTGGACCAACTGTTATTGGCGCATGGTCACCGCTGATGTGAGTCACTACGCGTTCGCCGGTGACAAATTCAACGCGTATAAATCCGGTGTAATGCTTACTCTCGTAGCTCGCCGCATAAACACCAACATTGTATCCCCCAAAACGTATTGGCTTTGCATTTGCCCACACCACCGAGTCTCCGGCGCCGGCAACTGCATCTGCGGTAAATCTGTGTGGTATCAGCAATCTTGACAACTCTGTCGATACACTCTCTGTTGTTGCCTTTGCCAAAGCCGAAGCAAGGTCATCGGCCTCATCTGCCACATCAATTGGCGCTGCCAAAGTGAGCGTCTTATCAACACTATCAATATACGGATTGTTGATATATGCCACTGTCGATGCTATATCATCAAAGCGTTCTACAGCTCGCTTCATTACTTCTGCTGCGGCTATTGGACGTGTTTGCGAAATGCCTCGCTCCACTCCCGGCAGTGTGACCCTGATATATTTATCTGTTGAAGATGCACGTCCCATATCAACACGTGCGCTGCCCGAAAAATCTACGGGATGAAATTGTGGCGTCGCTTCAACCTCCAAGCGTTGTATCAAGTTTTTCCACTCACTCGCTATTGGCCCATCAATTGCAACTCTCAAGCGATATCCTTGCGCGCTCACAGTCTCGCTACGCACTGTGCTTCCACCGTCGTCAGAGCCAAATTTCCACGCACTTGTCAATTGCGCTCCGTCATCGAGCATCACTGCTATCGGTGGCGTTGTGTGCAACACATTTCCAACACTGTCAAGCAACTTGCAGCGCACAATTACCGGTTGCACGTATGCTCCGGCAACGCGAGCCTCTTCCACAATCTCTCTATATGCCGCAAGCATTGCAGTCCCAACCGCTTCAATCTTGCAGCTATCAATAGTGCTTTCGTATGTGCCAACAGGCTCTGCTGTCACTGCTATTGACCCAAAATCGGGCACTAAGCCAATGTCAACAAAACTGCCGTCTTCGGCTTGACGTAGCAAATACACTCCGTCGCCGGTCATCACCTCAACGTATGGCTGCACAACGTGCACACAGCGTGGCAGCGATGGCAAAATGCATATATCTGTTACCTCACCGTCTACAGCGCATGCCAGATAGCGCTCATTGTGCACCAACAGCGCCTCGCCAACTGTTGCCAGCGGCTCCCACTTCTCTTCTGCTATAACTTTGGGCTTGCCTACAACACACAGCACATCGGCTGTTGTTTCATGTTTCGGCTTCAAATTCAAACATTCAAGCACACGCAACTCTTCTGCTCGCGCGCTCTTCTTCGTGATTAGCATATTCATATTTTTTTGATAAAGGTTTTGTTTTTATGCCGCAAAATTACATCCTCTGCTCAAAAATTTTTCCCACTTTTTCGCACTATCTTGCAAATTAACACTTCAATTAACCCGTGCTTTTGTTGTGCGTTTCACCCCTTTTCACTAATTTTGCGAGTACTACTTTACACCATTCATTTAATTTTCATAATTTATTGCAATGAAAAAAGTTTTTTCTGTAATTGTCGCTCTCTCCGCTTTCGTAGCCGGATTTTCTGCTAACACTGTGAGAATTGTTCCCAATTATCGCGTTGGCGAATCTCTAAACTATCATGTCGACGAATCTTTAGTCGCAACATATAACGGCGATACTATTGCCACCGTAGCTGACGATTATTTCTGCAGATACAAAGTACTCTCTAAAGATAACGGCGGATACGCACTCGCTGCAACCATCGACTTCAATGACATCTCTTGCGATGGCAATGAAAATATAGTAACCCAATTAAAGCAAACAGTTGAAGTTACTTTCGCAATCTGGAAGGATCAAACTCTCAAGGTGCACCTCAACTCTCTCGGTCAGCCCGATTCTGTGTTCGATTACGATGCTGTAAAAGACGACTACGTGCACGGATATCTTATCGCTACCAAGAGAACTCTCGGCAACGACGTGTCTGATGAAGATTGGGAAACAACATACAAACCATACGTCCTAAATCACATAAACGAACGTTTCTCTGTCGAAACTGTTGTGCGCGATTTCTTCTCTGAAGTCGGTCGTCTGCAATTCAATGGTGTAGACCTCAGAGACGGTGATTATCCTGCTCCCGCTGTCCTCTCTACCGATGTTTGCTCAAACATCATAACCGATTTAGACCTCGTTAATTTGAAAGTGTCAAACCCCGACACTAGAACTGCCCTGATTCATGTCGATGGCAAAAGTGACACCACATCGCTTTCCGGTGATTGGCAATTCGTTGACAATATACTCCAATCTGCTAAATTAACCATTAATACTAGCAAAATCAACGGCGTCAATATCACCACTGCATACAACCTCAAAAAAGAAGAATAACCCCTTTTCAACCCTATAAAAACTTTTTACTACTCCAATCTTTAATCATGCTCGACGATATATTACGCTCCAAAATTATCGCCCTTATTAAGCGCGAAGTTGTTCCCGCTATGGGTTGCACCGAACCCGTTGCCGTAGCTCTAGCTGTGGCTCGTGCCACCGAACTTTGCAACTGCGACCGTTCAAACATTGATAGCATCGTTTGCCGTCTCAGCGCAAACATCATTAAAAATGCTATGGGCGTTGGCATCCCCGGCACCGGCATGATTGGGCTCCCAATTGCCGTTGCCCTTGGCGCTCTTGTCGGCAAATCCGACTATTGTCTTGAAGTGCTACGCGATGTCGACAGCCACGCCGTTGAGCAAGGTAAAGCCCTCATCAATCGTGGCATCATCAGCATCGTACTCGAAGAAAATGCCCCCGACATACTTTATATCGACGCAACTGTTACCGGCGGCAATCACTCAGCTCGTGCTGTCATTGAAGGCGGACACTCCACTTTCGTCAAACTCGAAGTCGATGGCACCGACGTTCCTCTCAATAACTCATCCGAATCTTCTGCCGACGACTCTGCCGACGACTCTGCTGTTGACCTCACTCTCCAAACTGTTTGGAAATTCGCCACCGAAACACCTCTCGACGAACTTACTTTCATCCTTGAAACACGTCGCCTCAACAAAGCTGCTGCCGAATGGGCTCTCATGGACCCCTATGGTCACCATGTTGGACGCACTCTCCACTCTGAGCGACAACGCCGTGTTATGGGCGACAGCACCTTCTCTCGCATCCTCAGCTACACCTCCGCCGCTTGCGATGCCCGTATGGGCGGCGCTCCCGTTGCCGTGATGAGCAATTCCGGCTCCGGCAACCAAGGCATTGCCGCAACAATGCCCGTCGTTATTTATGCCGAAGAAAACTATGCCAACGAAGAGCAAACCGTGCGTGCACTCGCACTCAGTCACCTCACCGCCATATACATAAAACAAAGCCTCGGCAGATTGTCTGCCCTCTGCGGATGCGTTGTCGCTGCAACAGGCTCAAGCGCCGGCATTTGCTACCTCATGGGCGGTGACTACGACCGCGTTGCCGCTACCGTAAAAAACATGATTGCAAACCTCACCGGCATGATATGCGATGGCGCAAAACCAAGCTGTGCCCTCAAACTCACCAGCGGAGTCTCAACAGCCGTCATATCTGCAATGGTTGCAATGGAAGGCGAAAGCGCTAGCTCTCTCGAAGGTATCATTGACGACGACGTTGACCGCTCAATCCGCAACCTCACAACAATCGGACGCGAAGGCATGACTCAAACCGACCGCCTCATCCTCTCAATCATGACCTCAAAATAA
>CAZGAN010000113.1:0-6734 GCA_964523655.1 uncultured Bacteroides sp. | reverse complement strand
TGACCGAAGGTGAGCTGTCCGGGCAGACCGCTCGTGCCTCGCTCTCTGCCAGCCTACAAATTCGTGCCTCCCGGTACGGAGAATGGGAGGATAAATCACTTTTTTGTTGTAAAAATTGGGAATATGGTTGCAAATTATTATATTTGCGGCTAAAATAATGAAAATATGTTACGAATTGCAATCCAGTCAAAGGGAAGATTGAACGAGGATTGTATGTCGCTTCTAGCCGATGCAGGAATTACCGCATCGAGTCACACTCGTTCACTTGTTGCTCATGCTAAAGGTTTCCCTATAGATATTTTATATTTACGTGATGACGACATACCGCAAGCGGTGGCCATGGGAGTTGCCGATATAGGTCTTGTTGGCGAAAATGAAGTCTCGGAGCGAGGCATCGCAGTTGACACTGTGATGCACACCGGCATGGGTGTGTGCCGTTTGTCGCTTGCTGTGCCCAAAAATGAGGACTATACTGGTGTGAAGTGGTTTAATGGCAAGCGTGTTGCTACATCATACCCCAATATACTTCGTCGCTATTTCACCCAAAATGGCATTGATGCGCAGATACAGGAAATAGCCGGGTCGGTTGAAGTAGCTCCGGCAGTGGGCATGGCTGATGCCATCTTTGATATCGTTTCATCGGGTGGCACGTTGATACAAAACGGGCTTCGCGAGGTTGAAAGTGTGTTTGCATCGGAGGTTGTGCTCATCAGCACGCCTAATCTCAGTGAAGAGAAACGGGCGGAACTTGGTAAGCTTAAATTCCGGTTTAAGTCAATAATTGAGAGTCGCGGCATGAAGTATGTGCTGATGAACTTGCCGAAAAGCAGCCTTGATGCAGCTATTGCTCTTATGCCCGGCATGAAGAGCCCGACACTATTGCCGTTAGCTGATGAGAATTGGTACTCAATGCACGTGGTGATACGTGAGTCAGAGCTCTGGGAAAAGATAGAGAAGCTGAAAAGTATCGGAGCTGAAGATATTTTGGTGCTATCATTAGAAAATGTTATAAAGTAGGAACGGCTATGAATATAATCATCTCCCCTCCACGCGCCTCATGGCAAAGCCTTGTGGAACGAAATACACCAAATGACGAGCAGGTTCAGGCCGCTGTAGAAAATATAATAAGCACAGTGCGTGCGCGCGGTGATGCAGCGCTCAGAGATTATGCCTTGGCATTTGATGGCACACACGTGAGCGAGCTTGAGCTATCAGCCGAAGAAATAAATGCCGGAGCCGACTCAGTTTCTGCGCGCCTACAAGATGCGATAAAGAGTGCCGCAAACAATATACGCACCTTTCACCGAGCACAGTTGCCGCATGAAGTTAGTGTGAATACTGCCGACGGTGTGAAATGTGTGCAGCGAGCCGTGCCCATACGTCGTGTGGGTTTGTATATACCCGGAGGTCAAGCTCCACTGTTTTCAACGGTGTTGATGCTGGCAATACCGGCACAGATTGCGGGTTGCAAGGAAGTGATATTGTGCACTCCGCAAAGCAAAGATAAGCCTATCTCAGCCGAAATACTTTTCGCGGCACGTGAATGTGGCATAAAAAAGATATACAGAGTTGGCGGTGCTCAGGCAATAGCCGCGATGGCTTACGGCACAGACACAATAGAGCGTGTTGACAAAATATTTGGTCCCGGCAATCGCTATGTGACCAAAGCCAAACAGCTGGTGAGTCGCGAAACCGCTATAGATATGCCCGCCGGCCCTAGTGAAGTATTAGTCATGGCCGACGATAGTGCCAATGCTGACTATGTGGCAGCCGATTTGTTGTCACAAGCCGAACATGGCCCGGATAGCCAAGCAATACTGGTGTGCGCTGATGAGACGATAGCTTGCAAGGTAAATGAAGCTGTTGAGCGGCTGAAAGCAAGGCTTAAGCGTGCCGACTCGGTTGAAAGTTCACTCAGTAAGAGTAGGCTGATTGTGTTGAGCAGCGCAACAGATATGGTTGACTTTGTGAACACGTATGCACCCGAGCATCTCATAATTTCCATGCGCGACCCGTGGACGATTGCCGAAAAAATTCAAGCTGCCGGGAGCATATTTATCGGAAATTATTCACCGGAAAGTGTAGGCGATTATGCCTCGGGCACAAATCATACGCTGCCAACAAGTGGATGGGCGCGGTCATATAGCGGTGTCAATATTGACAGCTTTATGCGTAAAATCACCTATCAAGAGCTCACGCCCGACGGGCTGAAAAACTTAGCGCCGATAGTCACGCAGATGGCTGAAGCCGAGGGCTTGGATGCCCACGCTTTGGCAGTGACAATAAGATTATAAGATTGCGAAACAACTAATCATGATATATGCAGCCATGATAGACCCTATAAAATTTGTGAGGCAAAACATACTCGCACTTCAGCCATACTCCACCGCCCGCGATGAATTTCAGGGCGGCGACGTGAGTGTGTGGCTCGATGCCAATGAAAATCCATTTAACAATGGAGTGAATCGTTATCCCGACCCACATTATAAGATACTGAAAGCGAAAATAGCAAAGCTGAAAGGCGTGAGCGAAGACAATATTTTTGTTGGAGGCTCAGGCAGCGATGAGGCTATTGACTTAACATATCGCATATTTTGCCGCCCGGGCATTGATAAAGCTATAATCATTGCGCCGAGCTATGGCATGTATGAAGTGTGTGCGCATACAAACGATGTTGAGGTGCTGACAGTGCAGCTCAATAGCGATTTTTCTCTGCCTGTCGAGCAGTTGTTGGCATTGTCGCGCACAGAGTCGAATGTGAAATTAATGTGGATTTGCTCACCGAATAATCCTACCGGAAATGCATTCAGTGTTGCCGAATTGGAGTATCTTGCCGATAATTTCAACGGCATATTGGTGGTAGACGAGGCATATAGCGATTTCTCAACGCGCGGCACAATGTTGTCGGTGCTCAATAAGCATCGCAATGTGATAGTGTTGCAAACATTTTCAAAGGCATGGGGATTGGCATCGCTGCGTGTGGGCATGGCTTTTGCCGACGCAGAAGTGGCGGCGCTGTTTAATCGGGTGAAGTATCCGTATAATGTGAATGGCCCCACACAAAAAGAAATAGCTCGCCGCATTGATGCGGTTGATATATCGCTTCAAGTGGCCGATATCATTGCCGAACGTAAAAAGTTGGAGCTGGAATTGCCAAAATGTGCGTGCGTGACAAAAGTGTATCCGTCAGATGCAAACTTTATACTTGTTGAAGTCACTGATGCCAATAAAATATATGACTATTTGCTCGCACACGGAGTGATAGTTAGAAATCGCAGCCGCGTTGTTGGCTGTGCAAATACGCTGCGCGTGACTGTGGGCACCCGTGCCGAAAACGAGAAAGTGCTTGCTCTTTTTGCTAATTACGGCAAAACGGAGCTCGCGACAAACGTCGCCGCCGATGTCCGTTTGGGGCATGTTGCACGCAGCACACGTGAAACGAGCATAAATGTTGATGTTGATCTCGACGGCAAAGGTGAGTCGGAAGTCAGCACCGGCTTACACTTCTTTGACCACATGCTGTGGCAGATACCGCATCATGCAGGCATCTCTCTGAAGCTTTTGAGCCGCGGCGACCTTGACGTTGATGAGCATCACACCATGGAAGATGTAGCCATAGCTCTTGGTGAAGCCATATATCAAGCCCTCGGCGATAAGCGCGGGTTGTCGCGATATGGCTTTGTGCTGCCCATGGATGATTGCCGCGCTATGGTGCTCATCGATTTTGGCGGACGCATAGACTTCAGCTGGGATGTGCATTTCACGCGCGAATATGTTGGCGATACGCCCACCGAAATGTATGAACACTTCTTTAAAAGTCTCTGTGCAGCCATGCATTGCAATCTGCAAATTGCGGCAAAAGGAGAAAACAATCACCACCTCATAGAGTCAGTGTTTAAAGCATTTGCTCGTGCGCTGAAACAAGCCATACACCGCGATGCTTTTAGTTATGAAATACCATCAAGCAAAGGCATGTTATGATTGCAATTATAGACTATAAAATGGGCAATATTCGCTCAGTGACAAATGCCCTCAATCGACTCGGAGCAGAGTGGACACTAACTGCCGATGCTGAAGCAATACGCCGTGCCGACCGCGTGTTGCTGCCCGGTGTTGGCAATGCCGGAGAGGCTATAGAAAATCTTCGCGCTCTGCATCTCGACACTGTGATACGCAGCCTTCGCCACCCGGTTTTGGGTATATGCGTGGGCATGCAAGTTATGTGTCGCGACACCGAAGAAGGAGCAGCCGAAGGCTTACGCATTTTTGATGCACATGTGAAGCGCTTCAAAGAGGCGCAGGTTGGCAAGGTGCCCCACATAGGGTGGAATGATATTTCAAACCTTGAAAGCAAACTGTTCAAGGGCTTATCGGGCAAAGACTATGTGTATTTTGTGCACTCATATCGTGCCGGACTTTGCAACGACACCATTGCTACTTGCCGATATGGTGAGATGTTTAGCGCAGCGCTAAAATACGAGAATTTCTACGGCACACAGTTCCACCCCGAAAAAAGTGGCGATGTGGGCGAGCGTATTATTAAAAACTTTTTGGAGCTATGATAGAAATTGTTCCCGCAATAGACATTATCGATGGCAAATGTGTGCGACTCACACAGGGCGACTATGCTCAAAAATCAACTTATGCCGCCACACCTGTCGACATGGTGCGCCAATATGTTGATTGTGGTATGCATCGCATACACGTGGTAGACTTGGACGGCGCAAAAAGCGCTTCGCCAAAGAATTTGCCTGTGCTCGAAAAATTGTCGAAAATCGCCGATGCCGAGATAGAGTGGGGCGGTGGTGTGAAGAGCGATGAGTCAGTGCGAGCGGTGCTCAATGCCGGAGCCAAATATGTGGTGGTGGGCAGTGTTGCTGTGCGTGAGCCTGAAAAGTTTGAGCATTGGCTGCAAACACATGGCTCCGAGCGCATGATACTTGGCGCTGATGCTCGCAATGGCAAGCTCGCTGTGAATGGCTGGTTGGAGCAGTCGGAAGCCACAGTTGACCGCCTTGTGGCAAAATTCTTGCCTATGCTCACGCAAGTGATATGCACCGACATCACAAAAGACGGCATGCTGCAAGGCCCGTCGTTTGAGCTATATGAGCGTTTGCAAGAACAGTTTCCACAGATACAATTCACTGCGTCGGGCGGCATAAGCAGCATTGACGATATAGCTCGTCTTGATGCCATGCACGTGGCTAGAGTGATAGTGGGTAAAGCCATCTACGAGCAGCGCATCACATTGAAACAACTCGAACAATTTAACACCAAACGGTCATGTTAGCAAAACGCATCATTCCGTGTCTTGACGTGAAACACGGTCGCACGGTGAAAGGCATAAATTTTGAGCAGCTCAAAGATGTTGGCGATGCCGTTGAGCTTGGCGCACGCTATGCCGCCGAGGGCGCTGATGAGCTTGTATATCTCGATATAAGCGCGTCGCGCGAAGATCGCTCAACATTCACCGACCTGGTGAGCCGTATTGCTGACCGTATAAACATACCGTTCACCGTTGGTGGCGGCATTTCATCGGTCGATGATGCGCGCCGACTTCTTGACGCCGGAGCTGATAAAGTCACAATCAATAGCGCCGCCGTTAGTAACCCGGAGATTATTAGCGATATTGCCTCAATCTATGGCAGCCAGTTTGTTGTTGTTGCCATTGACGCTCGATATATGGCCGACGACAACATTTGGCACGTGACTACTCACGGCGGCACTCGCTTTTCCGACAAAGAATTATACACGTGGGCACAGCGCGTTGAGGCACTTGGCGCCGGAGAAATACTATTCACCTCGATGAATCATGACGGCACACGCCACGGATATCCCAACGACACATACGCACATCTGGCGTCATTGCTCCACATCCCAATAATAGCTTCCGGTGGCGCGGGGTGCGCCCACGATATTGCCGAAGTGCTCACCGTCGGTCGTGCCGATGCCGCTCTAGCCGCCAGCATTTTCCACTATGGAGAGCTCACAATTAATCAACTGAAAAAACAACTGCAAGCAGAAAATATACCTGTTAGATTATGACATTCAACGATTTTAATCTAGAAAAATGCGCTGATGGCTTACTTCCGGTCATAGTGCAAGATAAAAATACTCTCAAAGTTTTGATGCTTGGCTACATGAATCGCGAAGCCTTTGACCTCACAGTGGAGCGCGGGAAAGTCACTTTCTATAGTCGCACACGCAATGCACTTTGGCTAAAAGGAGAAACCAGCGGTAACTATTTGAATGTGTGTGAGATGTATAAAGATTGCGATGGCGATACGCTGCTAATAAAGGCGGAGCCGTGTGGCCCAACGTGTCATCGCGGCACAGAGTCGTGCTTCGATTTGCCCGCAGAAGATGGATTTATTCGTCGTCTGGCTAAGATTATTGCACAGCGACATCAAGAAATGCCCGATAATTCTTACACAACGCGTTTGTTTGTGAAAGGAGTGAAAAAAATAGCGCAAAAAGTAGCAGAAGAGTCCGCTGAGACCGTTATTGAGGCTGTTGATGGAAATAGAGACCGCTTCATCTACGAGGCTTCAGACCTTGTCTATCACTTTTTGGTACTTTTAGAGCAAATGGACTGCGATATTGCAACAATTGAGCACGAACTCCTCATCAGACATTCCTAAAAGCACAAGTCAGACGGCCAAATTTGATAATGAAAATCGGCCAAATTTGATAATAAAAACCCGCCAAATTTGATAATGAGAAAATAAATGCTT
>CAZGAN010000112.1:0-6746 GCA_964523655.1 uncultured Bacteroides sp. | reverse complement strand
TTCAGCGATTTGCTTTGTGTTGCCGTAGGGCGAAGTTGCGGGTTGGCGGGGAGATTGCTCGTTAACAGGGAGCTGTTCGGGCTCGCCATAAACGGTAGCACTTGAAGAGAACAGGATGTAGGGGCGGTTGTATTTGCGCATCAAGTCAACAACGTTCATAAACGAGGTGAGGTTGTTGCCATAATATTTCATGGGGTCAGCAACGCTTTCGCCCACGGCTTTGAAAGCGGCGAAGTGGATGAGGCTGTTGAACTGGTGTTTTTTGAAAACTTCTTCGAAGGCGTCACGATTGCAAGTGTCAACTTCGTAAAAAGTAGGGCGCACGCCGGTGATTTTTTCAATACCATCGAGCGAGCCGGCATCAGAATTAGAAAAGTTATCAACAATGACAACGTCGTAACCGGCGTTGATGAGCTCAACAGAAACGTGCGAGCCAATGTAACCGGCACCGCCGGAAACCAAAACTGTCTCTTTCATTTTTGGATTTTGTTTAAGAAGTTTGTGTATTTATCTATTTAGGCACAAAAATAGCAATATTTTATTTACGACCCAAAACTTCACCGTTTTAATTGAAAAAAATTCGAAATTAAGAGTTAACTTTGCAGCATATCAAATATGCATATGATATGGATAAAAAAGAGATATTCAACCGCATAGAATACGTGATTTGCTGCGTAGGAGCATTTGCTAAGCGATTTAATCTTAGCAATGCACAATCGTATGCATACTTACGTCGCTACAGAGCAATTGACTTTTTGCTTGATTATTATGGAGCTGAGCACACCCTCTCAATTGACGATGCCGTAGACGATATGCAAGCAATATGTTATCGGGAAGGAGGGAAAATATCGTGATAAAACTGTACCATGGTTCTAATACCAAAATCGTATAATGGTAATACAATGGATAATGACATGCAATTTCAGATAGAATGTCTGTCAACAGCACTAACGGTGATGTTAATAGAGAAATATGGGTGGGATATGAAGCGAGCGCTTGACGAATTGTACAAGTCGGAGACATATTCTCGTATATGCCGTCCGGAGTGCGGGCTATACTATGAAAGCCCGGTCTATGTATTCGGCTATTTGGAGAATGAAATAGAAACAGGACGAGTGATGTAGAAGGTAATCAAAGATTACAACATTGGTGTAACAAAATGAAAAACGGGGAGAAATTTTTGGGAATGATGGCACAATATTCAGAATAAAGAATTAACTTTGCAAGTTGATAGAATAAAAATAAAGAAACGTAAATAAATCATATTCACTTCTTTTTACTGAATGAAACGTTATAACATCATTAACAACTCGCTGGGATGGCTATGCTTCATCATAGCAGCAGCCACCTATCTGCTCACCATAGAGCCGACAGCAAGTTTTTGGGACTGCCCTGAATTCATCGCACAGGGATTTAAGCTGGAAGTGGGCCACCCACCGGGCAACCCGATATTTATGCTCACAGCGCGATTTTTTGTAACACTATTTGGAGGTGGAGCACAAACAGCAGCAATCGCCGTCAACTCAATGTCAGCGCTACTGTCAGCGGGCACGATATTGCTATTGTTTTGGACCATTACGCACCTCATCAAGCGATTAATAGTCAAAGACGACGCCAACGAAATCACCTGGCTGCAAACAGCAGTGATCATGGGAGGCGGATTGTGCGGAGCCTTGGCATACACTTGGAGCGACACATTCTGGTTTTCAGCCGTTGAGGGTGAAGTGTACGCATTCTCATCATTCTGCACAGCGTTAGTATTCTGGCTGATATTGAAATGGGAGAATCGAGCCGATGAGCCCCACAGCGACCGCTATTTGGTGTTAATAGCCTACATAATAGGAGTTTCAATTGCCGTGCACTTGCTCAACTTGCTTTGCATACCGGCGATAGGCTTGATATTCTATTACAAGAAATTTAAGAACGTAAACGCAAAAGGCTCGCTCTTGGCGTTGGTAGTATCGGGAGCAATAGTAGGGTTAATACTTTACGGTTTGGTGCCGGGCTTCATATCAGTGTCACAACGCTTTGAGTTGCTATTTGTTAACGGTTTTGGTCTGAACTACAACACCGGTGTGTTGTTTTATGCTGCACTCACCGTTGCCGTGTTTATATTGACAATACACGCGCTCTATACTCAACGCAGTGCCACACGCATAAAAATCTGTGTGTTTGCGAGCATAGTGATATCAGGACTTCCGTTTATTGGCCACGGAGCAATCATACCTATTGTGCTCACTGCCGGTTTGATTGTGTATCTGTTTGGCTACTGCAAGAAAGTGCCTGTGCGCGTGTTTAATGTGCTGGTGCTAAGCATATTTGTAATCTTCATTGGTTACTCATCATACGCATTGTTGCTCATCCGTGCATCGTCAGACACGCCGATGAACCAAAATGCACCCGACAACGTATTTTCATTGGCATCATACCTCAACCGTGAGCAATATGGTGACAACCCATTGTTCTACGGTCAGACCATCGCTGAAGAGCTCAATCTCGTGACATTGGGTTACGATGAAGAGCAAAATCCCATTTACGGTTGTGAGGTTGACGCACAAGGATACCCCGAAACACAGCCGCTCAAGGGCATCATGTATGAGAACAGTGCACCGGTTGACAACGGTCGCGATAGCTACACCAAAGTGGTGAAAACATCGCCCGACCAACCCGACCATTATGTTGCCGAAGCTCACACACCGAAGTATGAGTATTCGCCGCAAATCACCATGTTCTTCCCCCGCATGTATAGCCCCGACCCCAAGCACGTGCGCAGCTATAAGAGTTGGGCAGAATACACAAACCCCGACTTTGAATCAATCCCTGCCACCGTGCGTCAGAAGTGGGCACAACAAGGCTATGTGACCGAGAACGAACTCCGTCCGTATCTCAACAATATAGAGGAATTTGACCAAGGCACTGTTGCCGGACAATACGGCGAAGAGCCATACACCGCTCAAGGTTGGAAGATGGGCGCACTCGTAAACTTGCGCTACTTCCTCAACTATCAGCTCAATCACATGTATTGGCGCTACTTCATGTGGAACTTTGCCGGCCGACAAAACGACATGGCAGGTAACGGTGAGCCGCACCTTGGCAACTGGATTTCAGGTATACCTGTTATCGACAACATGCGTCTTGGTGACCAATCACAACTTCCCGACGAATTTGGTAAGGGCAACAAGGGCCACAATGTGTTCTACATGCTTCCGCTCTTGCTAGGTTTGATTGGTTTGCTTTGGCAAGCACTCTACACCAAACATGCAAACTCAACACGAGGCATTGAGCAATTTTGGGTAGTGTTCTTCTTGTTCTTCATGACCGGTATTGCCATTGTGCTCTACCTCAACCAGCCGCCGTGTCAGCCGCGTGAGCGTGACTACGCGTTTGCAGGTTCGTTCTACGCATTCGCAATATGGATAGGTCTTGGAGTGCCGGCAGTAGCACAATTGCTCAGCAACCTCATTAAGAAGGCTACAAAATCGAAAGCCGATGCTCCTGAGAAAGCACAGTGGGCAACAGCAGCTATTGCAATTGTTATCGGCATAGCAGTGCCCTTGCAAATGGTATCGCAAACTTGGGACGACCACGACCGCTCAGGCCGCTACACTTGCCGCGACTTTGGTATGAACTACCTCAACTCGCTCGATGAGAATGCAATCATATTCACTAACGGTGATAACGACACATTCCCCTTGTGGTACGCACAAGAAGTGGAAGGTTGCCGCACCGATGTGCGTGTTGTGAACCTCTCATATCTAGCTACCGAGTGGTATGCAAACCAAATTCGCAAGCAGACCTACGAGGCTGAAGGCGTGCCAATGTATGCACGTCCGCAAGACTATGCATACGATCAATTCTGGATGCAACACTACACCGACAACACAGACCCGCGCTCGGCAGTGCCTATCACCGCAGAGAAATCGTTGACCGAATTCTACAACGGCACATCAGATTCAGGCAACCGCATGCGAGCAAAATATGGTTTGAGCGATGAAGATGCACGCATGATGTACTCAGATCGCAGCGTGTATGCGCCCCTCGACAGTGCAGCCACCTTTAAAGCCTTTGGCCGCTACCCGCAAACAGCCGATAGCGCACACAACGGTGCATATATGGATCTACGCGCTGACGCACTGCCTCGCTCGGCAGGTTTGGGCACTATGCTCACCTACGATATTGTAGCGAAATCAGCATCCGACGGCTGGGTACGTCCGGTATACTTCGCCACAACCGTGCCGTCAAACTACTATCTCGGCTTCGAGAAATATATGTACAACACCGGTATGGCTAAGCAAGTGACACCGTTCTACGACGAATATGTATCGCCCATAGCCGACAAAGCATATCAAAACATCATGTCACGCTTCAAGTGGGGCAATCTCGACTCAGGCAAAGACCTATATCTCGACGAAACCGTGCGCCGCATGGTGTCATCAACACGTCTTGCCGTGCTCGAAGTGGTAGAGAGCTTACTCGCCGATGCCGATGCACCCGCATCAGCTTGGGCTAAGGAATACGCTCGCAAGCATAATCAGCCGGTGCCCACAACACGCACCGACATGGCTCGCAACCTCTTGAAGAAGATTGAAACACACATGCCGGCATCGGTAGCAGGCTATGAGTCAATGCTCGACTTGCAAATGGCGGAGATGTATGGCAGACTTTGGGCAATCAGCAATAGCGATGCCGACCTCAAAGATGCACGCAAATACACCAACGCATGCATTGATCGCTACGGACAGCTTGTGCGCTACGCAGTTTCAATCTCTCCGTCACAACGTTCGCGCTTGGGCCAATCAGAACGCACAGCGCTCAACTACTTGAGCATTGCAATTGGCTTCAGCAACTACTATGACTTGCGTGAGCACATGATGAAAGACAAGAACTCAACCGACGAGGTTATCAATATGCTCGACAACACAATGTCAATCAGCGACAGCTACGAAGCATACGATTGGGTATATCTGCGCGGACTCACCGACGATCAACTCAATCAGCTCAACACAGGTCAAAGCTATTATGACCGTCCTGTTGCAGTAGCTCAAGCGTTGAAGATGTTGCACAGCGACTACGCAATCAACCCCATGGCGCTAACCAACAAAGTTGCCGCCAAACTTGGCATCAGTCTCAACGACTGGCGCAAAGTGGTGGGTCATTAATTTGAACAATGTTTATAGAACAACCCCCTTTGACATATCGCCTCCTATTTCCGGAGGCGATATGGCGTATAAAGAGCCATGATGTGAAGGTGGTTTACCTCACTTTCGACGATGGGCCGGTGCCTGAGGTAACGCCTCAAGTGCTTGACATATTGGACCAATATGGAGTGAAAGCCACATTTTTTATGGTTGGAGACAACGTGCGACGCCACCCCGAGCTACTCGAGGAGGTGCGTCGTCGCGGTCACTCCGTGGGCAATCACACGATGCACCACATACAAGGCATACACTGCGCCTGGCGCACATATCTGCGCGACATAGCCGAGGCTGACGCGCTGATAGGAAGCAACCTCTTTCGCCCGCCACACGGGTTGATGAAGCGCAACCAGATTCGTGCCGTCAATGCTCGCTACAATGTGGTGATGTATGACGTGGTGACTCGCGACTACTCAAAAAAGCTCAATGCCGAGCAAGTGTTTAAGAATGTGACTCGCTACACTCGCAACGGGTCGATCATTGTTTTTCACGATTCGCTCAAAGCCGCGCCAAACATGCTGGTGGCGCTACCACGTGCGTTGAAGTGGCTGAAGCGTAAAGGTTACGAATTTCGCACTCTGTAGATGAAGGAGCAACTGCGACAATGGGCTCTTGACGCCGGCGCCGAATTTTGCCGGTTTGCCAAGGTTGACAGCGTTGACAGCAACGCTGTAGCCATCTATCGCGATTGGCTCAGCAAGGGCAGAAACGGCACCATGACCTACATGGAGCGCTATGACGATGTGCGCAACAACCCGGCTCTGCTGCTCGAGGGCGCACAGACGCTCATGGTGTGTTTATTCAACTATAACCCCGATGCCAAGCGTATGCCCGGTGCTCCTCGCATTGCCGACTATGCTCTTGGTTCCGACTATCACGATGAGCTGCGCACGCGGCTCTCGGCTGTCACGGCAAAAATGGCTGAGACGTATGGTGCAACTTCGCGCATCTGCATCGACACTGCGCCGCTGCGCGAACGCTATTGGGCTGCTCGCGCCGGATTAGGGTTTATTGGCAAAAACAATCAGCTGATAGTACCCACCCGCGGCAGCGCCTACTTCATTGCCACGATAATCACCACGCTGCAAGTGGAGCCGGATGCACCTTGCACTCACTCCGGATGCGGCAACTGCCACGCATGCATTGATGCTTGCCCCACGCATGCTCTAATTGGCGATGGCAGCTGCGACACTTCTCGCTGTCTGTCGTATCTCACCATAGAAAATCGCGACGAGCTACCGGCTGATATAAATCTTGCCGGAAATCTTTATGGCTGCGATATCTGTAGGCTTGCGTGCCCATACAATCGGCTGAGTACGCCAACCAATATTGAGGCGTTCAAGCCGCGAGAGGCGGTGCTATCACTCACTCTCGATGATTGGCTGAACATGGAGCCGGAGACTTTTCGCACCATTTTCAGGAAAAGTGCCGTGAAACGCGCAAAGCTTGCTCACATTCAATCAATTGCGCAATTGAAAAATAAAATCGAAAAAAAATTTTGATATATAATTTTTTTTTGTAATTTTGCCGCTATAACCAAACTATGCAATT
>CAZGAN010000111.1:0-6805 GCA_964523655.1 uncultured Bacteroides sp. | reverse complement strand
CCAATCGTAAACTTTTTTAACCTAAAGTTTGTTATTTATTTAATTTTGATGTAGTTTTGCAGCCAAACACTATCTTTTGGTCAGCAGCACCATCGCTAACTAACATATTTTACTAATACTTTTTACTCTTGCTATTTATGAAAAGACCGTTATCAACATTATCTGCAATCATCATTGCAGTGGGATTATTTTCATTAGGATTGGAAATAAAAGCAGGCATCGACAACATGGCTTTCAAAGACCGCGCAGTCTCTGTTCGTGGCCTTTCCGAACGCATTGTTGACGCCAACTCCGTTATTTGGCCCGTTAACTACTCCCTCACCGGCAACGACCTCGCTGACCTATACGACCAATGCAACAAAAAAAACGAAATCCTTCTCAGTTTCCTCACCTCTAACGGCATCTCTCGCGGTGAAATTTCAATTAATCCTCCAGCCGTTGACGACCTCACAACGCACATCTACTCCGACAACAGGGCCGACTTCAAATACAAACTCACATCGAGCATGACGGTTATCACCACAAAAGTTGACTTCGTGCGCGAACTTCTAAACCGTCAAGGCGAACTTCTTGTCAAAGGCATAGCCTTCAACAACTCATACATCACCTACGACTTCACAAAGCTCAACGACATAAAGCCTGAAATGATTGCCGAAGCCACTAAAAATGCTCGCAAAGCCGCAGACCAATTCGCTGCCGATAGCAATAGCAAAATCGGTAACATCAAATCTGCCGAGCAAGGCTACTTCTCCATCGAAGACAAAGACGACAGTACACCCTACATCAAAAAAATTCGAGTAGTAACCAACGTGGTCTACTACCTCGAAAAATAAAAATTGACGGAAGTCGCTTCAACGGCTTCCGTCATTTTTTTACTCCTTAAGGAGCGGTAAGATAGATTTTATTTTGATTTCTTGCAGCAATCTTCTTTCACTGCCTTAGCTTTCGACAAGCTATCTTTCTTGCAGCAAGATTTTGCATTAAGCTTTTTACAAACACCCTTAGCGCCGATTGAATCAGCTTTCACTTTGATGTTCTCTTTGCAGCACTTGCCTGTGGTTGTCTTTGTGCCGGTCTTGCACGTGCCGGTAGTTGTAGTTGTTTTAGTAGCTCCGGTTTTTACTTTTTTACAACATTCAGTTTTTGCTTTTGTTGTGGTAGTCGTTGTAGTAGTCGTTTGAGCAGCAGCTCCAACTGTCATTGCGCTCACAAAAAGAGCAGCAACGAAAAGAGTAAACTTTTTCATAACGTATATTTTTTGTTTCTTTAATTTTCTTAATCCGCGCAAATGTACGCAAAACTCATCATATCACAAAACAATGGCATATATTAATATCGCAATCACTGTCACCGCTGCAACAACATACGTCGGCAAAAAGTTCTTGTCTGACGGCTGTTTTTCAACTACGCACCACCTATTTAACAAAAGATACACAACCACCGATATCAGTGACCCAACAGTTGCCCCAACCAAAAGATCACCCGGATAATGCACTCCTAGATACAACCGCGTGTAGCAATTTATCAGCGCCCACACATACACAAACACCGATATCCTGGTATTACGCGTGAGCAAAGTCATAAACGTTGCCAACGCAAACGTATTTGCCGCATGACACGATGGAAATCCGTACGACCCTCCCCTATATCCATTCACAACCTGCACATACACCGATATCGGATTATCTATATTTGCAGGGCGCAATCGCTCTACCATCGGCCGTATCAGCGTTGCACATATTTGGTCCGACAATGTCACCGCCACGCCTACAGCCACTAAACACACCAATGCCTTTTTCACCCCGTATGCTCGAAGCAAAAACCAAGCCATCGCCACGTACACCGGTATCCATATAAACCGCCCCGTGAACGCCATCATAAACCTATCAGCAAACGCACAATGGGCAACACTGTGCATCGCTATAAAAAATTCCGTATCTAGTGCTGTTAACGTGTCAATCATCGCTTTTCTAAATCTCGGTATATATTTTGTAAGAATGCTTTTGCCTGGTGCTCGCCCTCAGCCGTGCCTTGTGCCACCTCTCCGGTATTTACAATCACCTGAGTGAACTTATCGCCTTGCTTTATGCCAAACCACTCCGGTATAGCCATCCACGCATACCCTTCGTGACGCGTATCAAGCAAATTTCGCGGAGCAACAAACCCTTTAGGCTCTATCCCCAGCATTGTCAACACCGTCGGTGCTATAGCACTTTGCGAGCCCGTATTCGATATACGCGCCGGAGTACCGGCCAATGCACCTCCGGTCAAAACCAATGGTATATGTTGATGCTTCAGTGGGTCTGTCACATTTTCAGGATATGCGCCCCAATGATCAGGCACTATCACCACCAATGCATTATTCCATGCCTTCGTAGCCTTTAGCGTGCGTATATAATTTCCCAAACAGCTATCGGCATAAGCAAACGAATTTGCACGCGCATTTTCCAACTTATGATACGGCACCTCAAACGGCTCATGCGAACTCGATGTCTGTATCACCATAAACGATGGGCTTTTTGCCTTATATGACAACGCACGCGCGAACACAACATCATCATGGGCTCCCCACTTACTCAATCGCTGCTCTACTGCAAAATCCGTATCCTTCACTATATGGTCAAAACCTCCGGAAACAAGATACGCATTCATATTTGTGAAATTTATATCACCGCCATAGAAATACGACGTGCTATAGCCGGCCTCCTTAAGTTGCATCGACAACGACGGCAACTTATCAAACTTATTTGAATAGCGAAACACCGACGTCGTTGCCAATGCCGGATAGCCACTCAATATCGTTGCCAATCCCCTATCTGTGCGAAAACTCTCCGCATAAAAATCAGTAAACAGCACCCCTTCATTCGCTATGCTATCCAAACACATCGCTATCGGTTCACCGCCCAGCGATGGCATCAAATGAGCCGAAAAGCTCTCTAATATTATCAGATACACATCTGGGCGCTCAACCTTCAAATGCACCCCCTCAGCAACACTATCAACTTCCGTCTCTCTATCAAGCGAAGCAATATACTTCCGCACATCATCATCGCCATAATAGTGAAACTGCGATGCCAGATTATCAACATGTGTCACCGAGTGCATGAAATTAAAAATCGGATTTACCGCTGCCTGATTCAACCGCATATCAGCACAAAAATATGCCCTTCCCGGCGACATCGTCGACACCGTAACCCCGCCGCGTATCGGTATAATAAGCAATCCGGCAACAACCACCATCACAATCGTCGCTACAACCGGAGTATGCACAACTATGCGACCATAATTCTTAAAAATTCGCTTCACCGGCACACTCAACAACTTATGCATAGCACCTGCTACCACAACCATTGCAACAATGCCCAGCAATACAAACCACCACGACACACTCGCAAACGCTGCCGCCGGTGCCGTTGTGACATAAAATATCGGTGTAGCATCCAAATGAAACTTCCAGTACGGATACAACGCCATATCAACCACATACACAATTGATATCACTGCCGACACAAACCATATATACCCATTGAGCACCGCCGGCATTGCTCGGTGTCGCACCCACAGCGCTGCTATCAACCACAGCACCACCGGCGCCACAAAATAAGCCGACATCGACAAATCCATTGATAATCCATGTCTCACAACTTGCCAAAGACTCGCAAAATCAGCCCATCCATAGTCCGACTCTACAAGCATAAACAATGGCTTCTGCAAAACCATTACCAACAGTAATAGCACCCAAAAATATATAAGGAATATGATACTTCGTTTCATACCACAAATTTACACTATTATCTCGTTATAATCAATACCAACACACAAATAAAATCACCATTTTGCCCATTTTTATTCACATACATTCACACATACACTATCGAAACAAACTTTATTTGTTAATTAATGTTATTTTAATGCATTTTTTTGAGCAAAACTTGCATCCTCTAAAAAAAGTTTATACCTTTGTATCAGTTTTTCATGGTATTAGATTTAAGGTAAGAAGATTATTCGTCGTGATGACGAGTAATTTTTTTTTGCATCCCTACAAAAGATGCAAGCAACTTGACGACAAGTCTCAGTAGCCTAGAGAGGCTCCGAGACTTGTTTTTTTACCCCCATTAATTGATTTAATCAAATTAAATACGTAATTTTGCCTCACATCACGATAACTTCCTTATAATCTGATCAAAAAAATGAGCTCTACTATACGTTTATTCTTTATTTGGTTGGCTTTTTCGGCCTCGCTCACGTGTGCTGCACTCAATCTCACAGAGCAGCAAACGTGCCCCGGTGTGTCTAAAGAACTCGCACAAATGCGAAAAGCCAACTACTCTAAAATAACATACTCTCTGCACTTCGACGTGAGCGTGCCTAAAGACTCTCCCGTGAAGGGCAAGGTTGACATTCTCTACACTCACCCCCTAAACATTGACGCTGTAATCGATTTTCGCGCCAACAGTGACCAAATCATCTCCGTTGCCGTCAACAACAAAAAAATCAAAGATTACACATTCAACAACGAGCACATCATCATCAACCGCAAGCGCCTCAAAAACTACTCCGACCAAATCAGCATCGAGTTTATTGCCGGCAGCAAACCACTAAACAGAAACGACGAATTCATCTACACACTCCTCGTTCCCGACCGCGCTCGCACTCTTTTCCCATGCTTCGACCAACCCGATCTAAAAGCAACATACAAGCTCTCTCTCAACGTTCCCGCCGACTGGGAAGCGCTCTCCAACACTTCCGTGCGCAGCGTGACTGTTCACGGCAACATGAAACACATCATGTTTGCACCCACAGAGCCTCTGAGCACCTACCTCTTCTCTTTTGTAACCGGAAAATTCACTAAAGACACTCGCACAAGAAACGGCAGAAAAATCTCCGCATACTATCGCGAAACCGACCCTCAAAAAATTACCCAACTCGACACAATCTTCAGCCAAGTTTTCTCCGCACTTGACTGGCAAGAAAAATACACCGGCATCAAATACCCATTTGCCAAATACGACTTCGTAATTCTCCCCGGTTTCCAATTCGGTGGCATGGAGCATACCGGCGCTACTCTATACAACGACCGAATGATGTTCCTCGGCAACCATGCAACACCCGACGAAGAACTAAGTCGCGCGCAACTCATTGCCCACGAAACATCTCACATGTGGTTTGGTGACCTCGTCACAATGGCTTGGTTTGACGACGTTTGGACTAAAGAAGTTTTCGCCAACTACTTTGCTGCCGTAATCACTGAGCCCTCTTTTAAAGACGTCAACCACACTCTCAACCGCATCAACTCTTTCTACACTCCCGCTATCAACGAAGACCGCACTGCCGGCACCACAGCAATACAACAACCTCTCGACAACCTCCAAAACGCCGGACTTATCTACAACAACATCATCTACGACAAAGCACCGGTAGTAATGTTTAAAATCGTTGACCTCATGGGCGCCGAAGCTTACCAACGAGGCATACGCGACTACCTAAAAAAATACGCCTACAGCAACGCCACCTGGGACAACCTCATTGAGTGCCTCGACGCGCAAACCGATGCCGACATCAAATCATTCAGCGAGGTGTGGATCAAAGCCAAAGGCATGCCAACAATCTCCATCACACCCAATGGCAACGGCTTCGACGTCGAACAATCCGACCCCTACAACCGCGGTCTCCTCTGGCCCCAAACATTCACAGTAAAAGCCATTGGCAAGAAAACCGAAAAATTAATCACTGTTGACCTCAAAAAAGCCAAGCAGCACTACGATTTAGACTTCACCCCAACAGCTCTGATACCAAACTGCGACGGCCGTGGTTACGCCTACTTTGCACCCGACGATGCCAGCCTCAAATATCTAACCGAAAACTGGTCAAACTTCAGCGATGAAGTGATGCGCATGGCTGCAATTATGACTCTCAACGAGAACTATCACAACCACCGCTTCATCAAACAAGCAACAGTTATAAACTCATTTCTCGACGGTCTCAGCAAAGAAAATAATCCGCTCATCGCTTCAGCGCTAATCAACAACATCAGCTTCATGTGCTCTCACACTTCAGGCGGCCTACGCCGTCACATTGAGCTCACCATGAACAACCTCGCCGAAAGCATGCCCCTGCAATCAGCTCGCCTGCAGATGCAACGCAAACTCGTCCAGCTCATGACCGTCACCGACATCGTTGACCACTACAAAGACATGTGGGCATCTGAGTCAAACCCGCTCTGGAGTGAAAACGACTACACTACAACTGCCTACGAGCTCGCCGTGCGTCAGCCCGAAAACGCCGACAACATACTCGCCACACAACGCAAACGCATCACCAACCAAGACCGACTGAAACAATTCGACTTCATCAGCCGCGCTTGCACTTCTAACACCGCTCAACTCGATGAACTTTTCATCAGTCTTCAAAACAAAGAAAACCGCCTCATTGAGCCATACGCACAAACACTGCTCTACTACCTAAACCATCCATCACGCGACCAATACTCAGCCCGATACATCGAGCCCGGTCTCGAACTACTCAGCGAAGTGCAACGCACGGGCGACATCTTCTTCCCCGCAAAATGGACTCAAATGCTCCTCGGCAACCACCGCTGCAACGAAGCAAAATCAGCCCTCAATCGCTTCCTAAAGAAAAATAGCAACTACCCCACTCTTCTCAAAAACAAAATATTGCAAGCTGCCTATCCGCTCACATTCGAATATTAGCACCACGCAAAAAAAAGATTTTGTGGTGTCAATGAGTAGATTATCAAAAAAAGTTCGTACCTTTGCACTCGATATGCGTAACCGCTGGCGGAGCA
>CAZGAN010000110.1:0-6957 GCA_964523655.1 uncultured Bacteroides sp. | reverse complement strand
GCAATAGGTATTGCAGCTTCAAACACTTGACCGATTTTCAAGCCAAGATATGCAGCAGCGGCACTAAAGATAACAGCCATAATCAAGCCCATAGTAACTGAATAGGGCGTCACCTCCGAATAGTTGCGGTCGGGGTGCATCAACGGACGATACTCCTCTCCGTCTTTCAACTCGCGAAACGCGTTTTCTGAAAGCTCGGCGGGGTCTACGTCGGTTGACTTGTTTAAGTCTTGTTCGCTCATAGTTTCTATTAGTTTATAAAATTATTATTTACAATAGCTTAGATACACATATAGCTATAACAACCTACTTTTATTTCAGTCATTATAGCTATACTTTATTTTAACGGCGACGACGCTTCTTTGATTTTGATCTAGAAGATGATGTCGATGCTTTTTTAGACGGAATTGTGAGTGTTGCTCCGGCTTGAATGTTGTCATTCTTGATGCCGTTAGCATTACGTATTTCGTCAACAGTCACACCATATTGCGAAGCAATCTTTGTGAGTGTTTCGCCCGATTTCACAGTGTGAGATACATTTTTGGGCTTAGCTTGAGTTTGTTGCTTCTTAGTGGTTTGAGTTGTTTCTTGCTTTTTGGCAGCATTGTTCAACGGAGCAGCAACAGCTGAAGCAATGCTATCAGCTTGTGTTGCGGGTGCCACCTTCGGCTCTACACTATTGTTGCTAACATTTGTAGTGTCAGCCGCTGCCGGAGCTTGCACATAACGTCGTTGATATGTGTTGATTCGGAGTGTTTGTCCTTTACGCACTTTTCTTCCGGTGTTGTTAGTCTTGCGTATTTCATTAGCTGACACACCGTATTTTTTCGCGATAGACGATAGTGTTTCACCGCTGCGCACTTTGTGATATTTAACCACAAGTTCTTGCACATATTCACCTTTGCTGCTTTCTGAGGCTTTAGGCTCGGTAACAGGTTCAACCACATCACGTCGAGCATAAAGCTCGGCATCATGGTTAACAATCGAATCTTCATTTGCTATGTAGCAATAAACTTGCATATTTGGCAATACCAGCGGATATGGATGCACATCACCGGGAATAACATCTGTGCGATATTGCGGATTGAGTATGCGGAGCTCATCAATAGGTATATCCATCACGTCACTGATTTGTTGGAAATGCACACGACGGCTCACGTGCACCGAATCAGTAACAATTGGTTTTGATGCCAATGCCGGAGAAATGTTGTGCTGTTTATAGTATGTCATAGCATAGTTAGCAGCAATAAACGCAGGTACATAACCACGAGTTTCTGAAGGAAGATATTGATATATTTCCCAGAAATCTTTCTTACCACCACCGGCACGACGCAAAGCCTTGTTCACATTTCCGGGGCCACAGTTGTAAGCGGCAATAGCAAGAGACCAGTCTTTATATGTGGTGTAGAGTTGTTTAAGGTAGCGAGCCGCAGCGTCTGACGACACAATCGGGTCTCTACGTTCATCAACCACAGAGTTTACTTCCATACCAAGACCGGTAGCCGTAGGAATCATAAACTGCCACAATCCGGTAGCACCGGCTCGCGACACAGCATTCGGATTGAGTGCCGATTCGATGACCGGTAGATATTTGAGTTCCATCGGCAAGCCATATTTATCAAGAGCTTGCTCGAAGATTGGCATATAGTACAAACTCATGCCAAGCATTGTCTCAACAAGATTTTTCTTGCGGTCAACATACATATTAATGTAGCTGCGCACTATTTGGTTATACGGCATTTCTATAACCGTATTCATGCGTTGCAGGCGGTCTATATAGTCTTGATCAGAAGCTTCTACTGATGAGCGATTGCCGGCATCTTTATCGAGCACGGCATAGTTTTTCAGATACCAATTTTGCATCATCTTGTATGTGTCAGTTTCAAAACTCTCAGGGTAGATGATATGGTTATCTGTTATTGTTTCTGATTGGATTGAGCGCACAGATGTGGCTTTTGGTGCCGCTTTAGCATCGAAGCATGTCGAAGCCAAACAGCCGGAAATTAGTAGTATTGCTGGAATTTGAAAGTTCATTTTGTCGTGTTTCGATTGGTGTTTTTTGTGAGGAGAAATGTTTAACGATAAATGATTAAAACGCAAAATCAGAACGTCAATGCCCAACACAATCCAATTCCCGGCCTACTACTTCGTGTGTCGGGTATGAATGTTGGAGCAACGTCCATTGATAAGTCAGAACTTATATCAAAATGGCTCAATGAAGCATCAACATACGCATCAACCATCGCCAAGAAATACACACCTACCATGCAAATGATGCACAAGTCTCTATTTCTACGATAAAAGTCTTTGCGGCTTTTGAGTATTGATGTCAACCATGATTGATCTATATCTGACTCATTTGTTGTTGGAGGGAAGAAATCCATATACGATTTCGTTGTCGGGTCACTATCCATGATATCACGATATGCCTTTTGATAATCATTGAGCATACCATTATTCCATGATGTAGCATATCCCAAGCCCAAGAAACCACCAACAATAATAGGTAGTTTCCAATATCGGCGATTATACACCTGACCTAAGCCGGGGAATAAAGCCGATAGCCACACTGCTCGCGTGGGACTAGGATTAAACTCAACTTCTCGCTCCTCCCACGAATTAAACTCAGCAAAACGGTCAAAGGGCTTGGCAACAGGGATTGTATCATTACCAAGTATCGACCATTCCTCGTCAGGTATCGTTTGAATCACAGCGAGCGAGTCGGTTGCCACATCTTCAGGCTCTATTTGCTGAGCAAAGAGCGATGTAGACGAGCAAACAGTCACAGCAGCAGTTAGTAATATTTTAAATATAGATTTCAATTTTCGTCACGTTTAATAGAATCGAACAAAGTAATCAGACGAGCAAGCTCATCATCATCTTTAAACGGAAATGTTATTTGACCCTTACCGGTATTGTTGCATGAGAAACGCACCGGAGTGGCAAACGTAGCGGAGAGTTGTTTTTTTAGTATATCAAAATCAGCCGACGAGAATTTTGATTGCTGCGGCTTCTTTGCATTTTCTTTTTCAAGTTGACCGTTTTGATAGGCTTTAGCCAGCTCTTCAACGCGTCGCACCGACAAACCTTGCTTGAGTATCTCATTGTATAGTTTCAACTGCAAAGCCGGATTATCAATTGTCAGCAAAGCTCGTGCGTGTCCCATGTCAACACGTTTATCGCGCAAACCGAGTTGCACCTCTGCGGGCAACTTCAACAAGCGCAAAAAGTTTGCTATGGTTGCACGTTTCTTTCCTATTCTTTCACTCAAACGCTCTTGAGTGAGGTTATATTGGTCTATAAGTTTTCTGAATGTCAGAGCAATTTCTATTGCATTGAGGTCTTCACGCTGTATGTTCTCTATAAGAGCCATTTCTGTGAGTTCAGCCTCATTTGCAGTGCGTATGTAAGCAGGCACTGATTGGAGTCCGGCTATTTTTGCTGCACGATAGCGTCGCTCACCGGCTATTATTTGATAGCTTTCAGGCCCGGTCTTTCGAAGAGAGAGCGGCTGTATGATGCCAAGTTCACGTATTGAGCCGGCAAGTTCTTCAAGCGCCTCTTGGTCGAATGTGCGACGAGGCTGGTCGGGATTCGGAGATATTTGGTCTAGGCTGATATCATTAATTGCCGATGAACCTCGAGCCGGCACATCGTCCATAGGTATCAGCGAGTCAAGACCTCGCCCCAAAGCATTTCGTTTTATAGACATAACTGATTCTTTTAAAAATTCAGAATGGATATATTATTTCTTTTTATGCTTGGCAATGATTTCTTTTGCCAACATGATGTGACTTGTTGCACCACGGCTCTCTGCATCATAGAGCAATGCCGGCAGACCATGGCTGGGTGCCTCACTCAATCGAATGTTGCGCGGTATCACCGTGTCAAATACCATTGTAGAGAAATGGCCCTTGAGCTCATCATATATTTGGTTGGCAAGGCGCAAACGCGAGTCATACATGGTAAGCAAGAAGCCCTCTATTTCTAAACCGGGATTAAGTCGGCTTTTTATGATACGAATGGTATTGAGAAGTTTGCTAATTCCTTCAAGAGCGAAGTACTCTGCCTGAACCGGTATAATCACTGAGTGCGCTGCCGTGAGAGCATTCACTGTGATCAAGCCCAGAGAAGGAGAGCAGTCTATCAATATGTAGTCATATTTCTCTTTGACCGGAACAAGAAGTTTTGCAAGCACACGCTCACGCTCGGGCTTATTGATAAGCTCGAGCTCTGCTCCTGCTAGATCGATGCGCGAGCCCACTAGGTCTAGACCTTCAACACAGGTGGATACTTGCGAACCATCAATAGGATAATTATCGGCTAGACATTCATATATAGATGATGACATAGACGACGGATCAATGCCATAGCCCGACGTGGCATTTGCCTGCGGATCGGCATCAATAATCAACACTTTTTTGCCTTCATTGGCAAGCGAAGCAGCCAAGTTAATGGTTGTTGTGGTCTTTCCTACTCCGCCTTTTTGGTTAGCGATAGCTATTATCTTTCCCATTTAAGTGTGAATAGAGGTTGAGGTTTGATAAGTTTTTCATCTGCAAAGGAAAACAATTTTCGTGAAACAATCAAATAAATGTTCCACAAAGTATGTGAATTGTTCAAAACTACCCTAAAATGTTGATAACTCTCTGCAATTGTCACAAATTTTGACTAATTTTGTAACACTACTAAGCACATAACTCAACAACATTAGATATATGCAAGAAAATCAAACACTTCGCCCCCTCATCCTCATCACAAACGATGACTCTATAAATGCCCCGGGCATCAAAAAATTAGCCGAATGTGCCTTGAATTTCGGCGATGTAATCGTTGCCGGGCCAACACATCCGCAATCAGGACAGTCGTCTGCCCTATCAGTCGACAAACCCCTTCGCATTAACGAGCTCGATGACTACTGTGGTGCACGCATGTTCTCAATTTCAGGCACTCCGGTCGATTGCGTAAAGCTCGCCTTAAATGCCATTTGTCCTCGCAAACCCGACTTGGTGCTTGCCGGCATAAACCACGGCTCAAACTCAGGCAATGCCATCATATACTCAGGCACAATGGGCGCCGTGATTGAAGGATGCACTGTCGGCATCAGCTCTGTTGGCTTCTCTCTATGCAGCCACTCTTTGAACGCAGACTTCGACCTCGCAAAACAACACATTATAAATATAATAGAAGCCACGCTCAAAAATCCGCTCCCCAAACACGTAGCCCTAAACGTGAATATCCCGGCAAAAGTCACACCCAAAGGCGTGCGCGTATGCCGCGCAGCTCAAGGACACTGGAGCGAGGAATACGAACGCTTCATTGACCCAAACGGCAAACCGTTTTATTGGTTAACCGGGCGATTTGTTAATGAGGAAGCTGATGCAACAAACACTGATGAATATTGGCTATCTCACGATTACATCTCTGTTGTGCCCGTCAACATCGACCAAACCGATGCAGCTCAAATAGAGCCAATGACACACATATACACAAAATAAAAAGGAGCGGCTCACGCAACTCCTTTCTATGGGTTTCCAATAGGTACAATTTCTAAGGTAAAAAAGATTGTTTTAGGTTTGCGCTACAAAGATAGCACACGTTTTTGCTTTACGTCAAATTTTTTTACATGTTATAAAGCATAGTTTTACAAATAGATATTTTAAATGATTTTAATTAAAAGCACTAACCAATTAAGAATCAGCATATTATCCATTTGTAACACTTTTGTAATATTAAAATCATCGAGTTAAACTTTGTTAATTCGATGATTTTTTGTATCAAATTGCTTGAGTTCAAGCTCTTGCCCATCAAACACAGCATAGTTAAATTGTGCGAAGCAATCGCCCAAAATAATTAAGCGCGCTTGAGAGCCTACAATTGGTCTATCTACTGCAATATGTCGGTGACCAACCACAAAATAGTCTATATCTTTATGCGCTGCAGCATACTCTCGCGCAAACTGCATGCTATTTTCCTTGTCATCGCCCAAATATCCCGCCACATAATCTTTCTCATCGCCTCGGCTATGCGAGCTCCAACTGTGCGCAAACGGCAAAATCCATCGAGGATGTATAGCTGCACATAGTTTCTGACAAACGCCATTACGAAAAATGCGACGCAGATACTTAAATCCGGTAGGTATATTACCCAATCCATCGCCATGACTGAGCAAAAACTTTTTGCCATCAATGGTGTGGATAACGTAATCATCAACTATCTCCACACCTAATTCATCGCGTAGATAGTCGAAGATCCACATATCATGATTCCCCTTAAACCAATACACCTTTACCCCGGCATCGGTCAACCGTGCCACCGCCGCAAAAAAACGCACAAAACCGCGAGGCACAACCGTGCGATACTCAAACCAAAAATCAAGAATATCGCCAAGCAGATACACCGCCTTTGCATCAGCCAACATAGCATCAAGCATACTCACCAGCACATCTTCATGAGCACGGCGATTGGCTATGTATTTCGCGCCAAGGTGAGCATCACTCAAAAAATATGTTTTTGTGCGTGACGTCATTACAAAAATCCAAGTTCTAATTTAGCCTCCTCGCTCATCATATCTTGAGTCCATTCCGGCTCAAACACAATGTTTATATTAACGCCGGTCACGCCATCAATGCTTTCCAACTTGAGACGTGCATCTTCAATAATAAAGTCTGCTGCCGGACAATTTGGCGCAGTCAACGTCATGTCGATATCAATTTCACCGGCATCGGTAACATCAATTTTATATATCAAGCCAAGGCTATATACATCTACAGGAATCTCCGGGTCGAACACTGTGCGCAGCATTTCAACCACTTTTTCTTCTATTGCTAATTTCTGTTCTTGTGTCATAATAGTGCAAAGTTAATTTAATAATTTAAATTTCGCAAGAGCGACAAAGCATAACCATCTTTTTTCAGCAAATTAGCATCTTAAAATTGCATTACACAAACGAATACC
>CAZGAN010000109.1:0-7008 GCA_964523655.1 uncultured Bacteroides sp. | reverse complement strand
CGGGTGCGGGCGCAATGAATTTGCGCCCCTACAGAGGCTGACGCTCTGCGGGTGCAATGTGGCTGACGCGGCCATAGGAGCTATAGGAGTAATGTCTGTGCATAATAGTCTTGTCTGCTGCGGTGGGCGAGAGTGTGTGGGCCGTCCGGGTGGAAATGGCGACATGGCGCAGCCACGCCACAAAACTGGGGATTGCACAACGTGAAATAGATTACTTCACTACAAGGTTAGATATACTGTGATATAGATTATTTGCGTGTTTGATGTGAGAAAATATGGGGCTTGATATGCTTTGATTAGGGCTTTTTTTGTAATTTTGAAATATGAAAACTTTATTATCAAAATTATTTCCTCGCAGTCTGTGGCAACGCCGATTTGTTGTTGCTTTGTTTGGCGCATTTGTCACGGTCTTGTTATTTGACGTTATATGGTGCTCGCTCACCACATTCCGTGGTCTTGGCTTTGTGAGTACTTACGTCAACGCATTTTTGTTATCTTTATTGCTTGCTATGCCAACAGTGTTCAGTAAACGTAGGTGGTTGCAGTTACTGGTGCTGCTAGTGTTCAGCATTTTTGCGATTTGCAATTTTATTTATTGTCGCACCTACTTCAATGCTATTCCTTTAGCAAGCTACGGTTTGGTAGGCAATGTGATGGATTTCACTGCGAGCGTAAAAGATTCATTAAGTTTGGTAGATGTTGTGTTGCCTATTGTTGCGATTATTACCTTCATTAAGCTGCCAAAACAGCCATCTTTCTCGGTGAGAGCTAGATTGAGCTATGTATATACCGTAGTCATTACCTTTGTGATATCTGCTATATGCGCATTCTGCTCCGGTGGTTTTACAAAACACGTAACATGGCTTAAAGATCAATGCTATTACGCTACAACTCCGGCTGTAATTTATACACCGTTTGGTAATTTAATAGCTGAAGCTTTGACTTCTGACACTCCAATTTCCTCTGCACAAAAACAAGATGTGTCTCGTTGGTTTGAGGATCATGATAATATGGCTGCTCCTGACTCATTGGCAGGAACATCATACAAAGATAATCTTGTTTTTATCTTTTGTGAGTCGTTGGAGTCGTGGCCCATAAATGCTAAGGTTGAAGGCAAAGAAATAACGCCTAATCTCAATGCATTCATTGCTGACTCTACCACATATTATGCCTCTCGCGTGCTATCGCAAGTAGGCAATGGTAGGAGTATTGACGGACAGCTGCTGATGCTTACAGGTATGTATCCGATGCAAAATTTTGTTTATGCTATGAAGTATGCCGATAACAAATATTTTGCTTTACCTGATGCGATGAAACAAACGGGCGCACACTCATATCTTTTAAGCGGTGATAAACCGTCAACCTGGAATCAAGGTCTCATTGCACGTGCTTTTGGTATAGATACTCTTCTCATGCGTGACAGTTGGGATAACTCTGAAATGATTGGGAATCCAAAACGTTTGAGTGATGCTTCGCTTTTCAAACAAGCCGAGAACAAAATGCGTGCCGGTGAAATTTGGAAGGAAGGCGAGAAAGCTTATGTGCAGATGGTTACTTACACGTGTCACAACCCGTTTGTTATTCCTGATGAGTACAAAACACTCCGGCTTAAGGGAACGTACAACACTCGCTTAGCAAATTACATAACAGCAGTTCATTATACCGATCATGCTCTTGGAAAATTTATTAACTACCTACGCTCTCGCTCTGATTGGAATCGCACAATGGTTGTTATTGTTGGTGACCACGAAGCTTTAGCTTCTTGGCGCGATGAAATTTGCTCAGACTCAAAAATAGGAAATATTGTATCAAAACACTCTCACATTCCGTTCATTGTGCTAAATGCTTCAGTAGCGGGTAAACGAGAATCAGTAATGGGACAAGCCGATGTGTTTGCCACAGTGCTAGATCAATTTGGACTAAATTATAATTGGCGAGGCATGGGCTATTCTGCAATCGCTAAAGATTCGCCTAAATATGCCTTTGACTATCAAGGTAAACTTGAAGGAGACACCGTAGGTGCTGATCGTAAGCAGTTGCACAACGTTGACACCGCGCGCAAAATAAGTGACCTAGTCATTCGCTACAACCTCTTGAAATAACAAGAGATAAATACAATAAAAACAGAGCGCGGATCGATCGAAATCGTTTCGCGCTCTGTTTTTTATGGTTGTAAATATGGTTAGTCTTCTGATTGAATTTCCGAGAGGCTACGCATTTCTGTGTACTCTTCCCAATCGGGGTCATTCTCAGCCGATATCTGCAAGGGTAGGAGAGGTAACTCAGCAAGAGCCTCATTTAGTTTGCGTTGAAATATGTGTGTGCTAAGTGTATAGAACACCCAATTTCTCTCTCCGGCGCCGGTATATATGCCGGTTAGCACAGCAACAGGGTCGGCAGCGAAAATCTTTGACAGATTGTCTGTTGCTTGCTCCATTAGCTCTGATGTTGCCAAGTCGGGCATGCCGGCAGATTTACTTTCGTCGTAGACCCAAGTAATTTCTACTCTTATGCTAAATCGAGGATTATCTCTGAACTTAGCAATATCTCTACGCCCGGTAACCATCACCAAACGTCCGTCTTCGCTTTCGGTTGGACATGTCCACCAATCATTTGTGCTTGCCATATTCTTACATGTTTATATATAAAAAATAAGGGTCGAGTATAAGCCGGGTTATGTGAAGTCGATGCTTTCGCTCATAGAACGAGTTCTCGCGCTCCGCCCGTCATTTATCTGCGAGCGACGTTACCGTCGATCTTTAGCAGTCTACCCCCCGACAATGGACGAGCAATCCTTAAATGCCGGTGTACTTGACCTTGCAACCCATAAGACATGCGGCGCACCATGTTACCGTGGCGCCCGGTGGGCTCTTACCCCACCTTTTCACCCTTGCCGCTGCATTGCAGTGGCGGTTATTTTCTGTCATGCTACTCAGCCGTTAACCGACTGCCGGCCGTTAACCGGTATGGTGCTCTGTGTTGCCCGGACTTTCCTCAAACGCCTTATACATGCGTCAGCGACGAGCCCCCAACCCTTATTTATATTGTTTATACGTATCCTTTGATGATGCCTCGTTTTGAATTGCGCACAAACATGATGATTTCATCACGCTCAGGTGTAGCCGGAAGTTCGGCTTCAATTCTTGCTACGGCATCACTAACATTCAATCCTGAAAGATAGAGATAGCGATATATATCTTGTATTTCGCGGATTGTGTCGCTGCTGAAGTTTCGGCGGCGTAAACCTATTGAGTTTACACCGGCATAGCTGATAGGCTCACGCGCTGCTTTCACGTATGGAGGCACATCTTTATTGATGAGCGCTCCACCTTGAATCATGATGTGTGAACCTAAGTGGCAGAATTGGTGCACCAAAGTGCCTCCGCCAATAATTGCATAGTCATCAACAACAACTTCTCCGGCTAATTGTGTGGCATTTGAAATAATCACGTTGTTACCAACTTCACAGTCATGGGCAACGTGGCAATATGCCATAATCAATGTGTTATTGCCTACCACGGTTTTGCCTTTAGAGGCTGTGCCGCGGTGCACGGTAACACATTCGCGTAATGTGGTGTTGTCACCTATAATGGCGAGCGTTTCTTCACCTCTAAACTTGAGGTCTTGAGGTATAGCACCAACTACTGCTCCCGGAAAAATGGTGCAGTTTTTGCCGATGCGTGTACCTTCAAGTATAGTAACGTTACTACCAATACGAGTTCCTTCGCCAATTTCTACGTTCTGATCAATTGTTACGAACGGGTCAATAACCACGCTCGAGGCAATCTTAGCTGAAGGATGAATATAGGCTAACGGTTGTTTCATAATAGCTTGGTTTATTTATTTTTGATAATCTGAGCCATAAACTCACATTCACATACCAACTTTTCGCCTACAAATGCACGGCCTTTCATCATTGCACATCCACGACGCAATTCGGTTAAGAATGAAACGTGGAAAATCAATGTGTCACCGGGCACTACTTTTTGACGGAATTTCACATTGTCAATTTTCATGAAGTATGTTGAATAGCGTTCCGGCTCATCAACGGTATTGAGCACAAGAAGACCACCGGTTTGAGCCATTGCTTCAACCATAAGTACACCGGGCATTACCGGCTCTTGAGGGAAGTGACCTTGGAAGAACGGCTCGTTGGTGCTAACGTTTTTGATACCAACAATGTAGCTTTCGCCTTTGTCAATAACTTTATCGATTAGCAAGAATGGGTAGCGGTGTGGCAACAATTTGCGAATTTGGTTGTTGTCGAGCACCGGTTCAAGGTTCGGATTATATACAGGAGCGATAACATCCATGCGTTTCACATCGCGACGCAACAGTTTAGCCAACTTAGCATTGACTGTGTGTCCGGGGCGTGTTGCAAGAATGCGTCCTTTCATCGGACGACCAATTAAGGCTATATCGCCAATTACGTCAAGTAGTTTGTGACGTGCCGGTTCATTGTCAGCGATCAACGGTTTTTCGTTGATGAAGCCAAACTCTGACACGTGTTTGTGAGCAACACCCATCACATCAGCAATGTGATCAAGATGCTCTTGGCTGAGAGGTGAGTCATAGATAACAATTGCGTTATCCAAATCGCCACCTTTAATGAGGTTTGCTGCAAGAAGGTTTTCTATCTCGCGAACAAATACAAATGTGCGGCTGCTAGCAATTTCTTGTTTGAAATCTGCTATGTGGTCAAGAGTTGCATATTGGTTGCCAAGCACCGGTGAATTGTAATTGATTTTTACATCAACGCTAAATTCTTCATCGGGGAGCACAACAATCTTAGCACCGGTTTCTTCGTCAACAACTTCAATTTTGTGGCGAATAACAAAGTATTCCTTATCAGCGCTTTGCTCAACCAAACCGGCTTTTTCGATTGCTTCGGCATAGTGGATAGCGCTTCCGTCAAGTATAGGAAGCTCAGGCGCATTAACTTGTATAAGAACGTTGTCTATTCCGGCTGCATACAATGCTGCCATTGCGTGCTCAATTGTGCTTACTGATACTTCTCCTTTTGCTACAACTGTGCCACGATTGGTCGTTACAATGTTTTCAGCAACTGCTTCTATCACAGGTTGACCTTCAAGGTCGATACGTTGAATAACATATCCATGATTTTCGGGCGCTGGTAGAAAGGTTGCCTCGATGTCTAGACCGGTATGTAAACCTTTGCCGCATACGACAAAAGATTGGTTGAGTGTTAATTGTTTCATTGCTATAATTTGATGAAATGCTTATACCTATATGGTTTAGATTTATTTTTTGCTATTTAGTTTAATCAGCATGTCAACTTGTTCAAATAATTTTGGCATGCGTCGCGTGTAAGCAACGTTTCGTGCAAACTCGCCGGCTTCAACTGCCGGGTAGCCCATGATGCGTTTTCCTGAGGGCACATCCTTGGGCACGCCTGATTGTGCTCCGATTGTCACGTGGTCGCCTACATGTATATGTCCAGCAAAGCCAACCTGTCCGCCTATGGCGCAGTGGCTTCCTATCTTTGTCGATCCAGCCACTCCGGCTTGAGCGGCTATCACTGTATCATTTCCGATTTCAACGTTGTGCGCCACTTGAATTAAATTGTCAAGTTTCGTCCCTTTACCGATTTTTGTCACGCTGAGGGTTGAACGGTCAATGGTTGTATTTGCTCCGACTTCAACGTCATCGTCAATCACAACTATTCCCATTTGCGGAATCTTGTGATAATGACCTTCGCTATCGGGGGCAAAGCCAAAGCCATCTGCTCCTATAACAACTCCTGCGTGTATGATGCAATTTCTTCCTATTTTGCAACCGTGGTATATTTTGCAGCCCGGATACAATATGGTGTTATCTCCGAGCTCAACGTTATCGCCTACATATACTTGAGGAAATATTTTTACGCCTTGACCAACTTTCACATTTTTGCCTACGTATGCAAATGCACCAACGTACACATCATTGGGTAGAGCTACTCCTTCTGATACAAATGAAGGTTGCTCAACTCCGGTTGGCAGATTTGTCATTGCAGTCGACACAATGCGCATAAGCTCAGCAAGCGTTTCGTATGGATTTGCAACGCGGATGAGCGTAGCGCTTATAGGATGTTCGGCAACAAAGTCGTTTGATACGAGTACTGCAGACGCCTTGGTTTCATACACGTGATGTGTGTATTTCGGATTAGCCAGAAACGTTAACGTTCCCGGTGCTCCTTCTTCAATCTTGGCAAAAGTGCAGACTTTTACTTCACCGTCGCCTTCTATAGTGCCTCCAACAAATGAGGCTATTTGGTTGGCTGTAAATTCCATCAAGAAATGTGTTGTTTAAAGAGCATTTATTACATGTAAATTTTCAATAATTTACATTATATCACACTTTAACGTAAAAACGTATCAATTGACTCCGTGGTCTAATTTCCACGAAGTCAATTGAACGTCTTAAGCGTTGTTATCTTTTATTTGATAAGATATTGCGATGATATTGATTCGTTTGTATGCACTCTGCGTATTGTGTCTGCGAAGAGACGTGCAACTGAGAGTATTGTTACTTTTTTGCATCCTTTATTGTAAGGGATAGAGTTGCTGAAGATGATTTCTTCAAGACCACTATCTGTTACGCGTTGTGATGCCGGGTCGCTCATGATTGCGTGTGATGCTAATGCGCGTACGCTCTTAGCTCCGTTTTCAAGCATCAAGTTAGCGGCTTTTGTGATTGTGCCTGCTGTGTCAACCATGTCGTCGATGATGATCACGTTCTTATCTTTCACGTCACCAATGATTGTCATTTGGGCAACAACATTAGCTTTTGCACGTTGTTTGTGGCATAACACATAGGGAACACCCAAATATTTTGCATAGCTATTCACACGTTTTGCACCGCCTGCATCGGGGCTAGCCAATACCAAATCTTCTAATCCGAGAGATTGAATGTAAGGGATGAATACTGATGATGCATACAAGTGGTCAACAGGAATGTTGAAGAAGCCTTGTATTTGGTCTGCGTGCAAGTCCATAGTAATAATACGGT
>CAZGAN010000108.1:0-7078 GCA_964523655.1 uncultured Bacteroides sp. | reverse complement strand
AACTGCGACATAGACACCATGGTAGCGAAGACCAAACGAGCATCGGAGTTGCTGAAAATATGCCGTTCACGCTTAACAGCTACCGAGCAAGAGCTTAAAGATGTGCTCGCTGAGTTGCAAAATGCAGACGAAAGACAATAAAAATCATCCTTTTTGCCATGAAAACCGGTAAATTGTGGGCATAATGTGCCAATTCGGTTAATTTATCGTTACATTTAAAACTCATGTTTGTTTTGTAATCAAATTGTTGATACTTTTGCAAATCAATGACAAAGCAATAAGTATTGGAGAATTGGGATTAATAACTATGATACACAAGCTCTAATACTTTTTCACACGTCACATTGCAAACGAACACTTCTAACAGATGTATCACCTTTGATTAAAAAACGAAACTATGAGAAAATTTATTCGATTCATTGTTGCTTTGTTGGCAATGATGGTCAGCTTGTACACACACGCTGATTTAACTTCAACAACGGTAATAAAGAGCGGAGACAATAGTTCTAAGTATTACCGAATTCCCGCAATTGCGACAAACAAGGACGGGTATCTAGTGGCTATCTGCGATAAGCGCGGAAGCAGTTCAAGCGACTTAGGCGACAACAAAAACATCACGTTGGTAGCCAAAGTCAGCAAAGACAACGGCTTGACGTGGTTAGATGCGGTGGAAATAGCACCGAATCTCACCGGAGGCTATGGCGACGCAGCAGTTGTTTACGACCCATACATCAGCAAGATTGTATGTGTTTTTGCCGCAGAAAAAGGGTTTAACAACTCCACAACATCGAGTTATGGAAAGATATACATGACTCAATCGGAAGACGGAGTGGATTGGGATACGCCCATTGACATCACCAGCCAAATAGCAGGCAAAGTTTCAGGTTGGAGCGGTGGTTTCATCGCTTCTGGACGTATGCTGTATGTGACCGGTGAAGAAGGAACCGGAGGCAGCATCTACGCCGTAGCTGATGTCAACGTTAACGGTGCAACCAAAAGCAGCGGAGGCAAAGCTGAGTACGAGATAGTATTTCGGTCAGGCGACCACGGCACAACGTGGGATGTGGTCAACGAAGGCTATCTCACATCGCCTGTGGCGGGTGACGGCAACGAGTCTAAGCTTGCCCAATTAGAGGAAGGCACCGGTAAGTTCATCATGAGTATACGTAGCAGTGGAGCGCGCAGATTTTCGTATTCAGAAGACTATGGCGCAACATGGGGCGCACCGGTGACCAGCACTATAGTAGAGCCTAGCTGTAACGGCGATATTCTCAATGTGAGCTACAATGCGAAGAACTATCTACTGCAAAGTGTGGCAAACGATGCCTCAAGTCGTAAAAACGTGACCATCTATTATTCGGGTGACGAAGGGTCGACTTGGCACCAAGGCCGCACATTGTGTGAAGATAACGCAGCATACAGTGCACTCGTGCAGCTATCGAACGGTAATATTGGTTGCTACGTTGAAGTTGGCGATAACACAAACGGGTATGACATGGTATTTTACTCAATGACAATACCCGACATTCTTCCGGCTCAAGGCATCTCTGACAACTACGATGGCACGATGGTTTGTAACGGGCTAGGATACATGGTCGTGCCGCAAAGCGATGATTTCAATATTGACTCAACACATCCGCGCACAGTCACAGCTCGCATATTGCTCAATGATTTCACGGAAAAAGAAGACAAAGACCTCGGAGTGCTGAGCACACGTTGGCATGAGCCGATTGAATCAACGGCTACGGAGCATCAATATGACGGACAACAAGGATTTGAATTTATCGCCGGAAAAAATGCGAGTGAAAGCTTTGGTGCCAACGTGAGCGTAAAAGGCGATGCCTCTGGCAACTTCCGCGGAGTGCTCTATAATAGCTACAATAGCGGTATTTTAGCATCGCGCTGGGGCCATATTGCTATGGTGTTTGATGCCGGAAGCAATGGCTCGGTGAAAGTATATGTTGATGGTGTTTTAGTTGAAACACAAACAAACTCTAAGCGAGGCAACACAATGAGTGGAGCAACAATTGAGATGCTTCACGACATGCTTATCGGTAACCGATATGAACCATTAACCACCAATACACGCACTGAAACTACCAACAATAACAGTGGCTGGAGTGGTCGGTGGGGTAGCTGGTGGGGTAACAATAACTCCAGCACCACGACCACGACATATTACACATACGAGATGTCACCATCAACAGATCGTATCTTCAATAGTAATATTGACGATGTGCGTTTCTATGCCGAAGCGTTGAGCGAAGAAGACGTTATAAAAGACCGAGACTGGAGATTCCCAATTCGCACAAAGGCCGAAGGATTGATAGCGGCATACGACTTCGCCAACATGGAGCTTAATGACGAAGGGTCAGCATTCGTGTTTAACGACATAGCCGGCAACGGACACGATGGAGAGACTGTTGGTGTTGACGGATATGCATTTCCTGAGGTGTTGCACAACATCAGCGTGACACCATTGGAGCCCAAAGAAGGGGGCACACTAACCGTAACCCGTTTTGATAAAGGTGATGAAATTACGCTTACCACCGGAGAGGTTTACAATGCATCAAAGAACCAAGACTTCAGAGCAACAGCTGAAGCTGAAGAAGGATGGGTGCTCGTTGGAATATTTGTAAATGGTGTTGAAGTGCCGAGCAATGGATTTTTCAAAACCGGAAAAGATGCAAAAATAAAGGCGATCTTCAGACGAGAGACCGACAAAGAATATTTCTATCTTGTTAGCGACGACTTTTTCAACTGGTCGGACGCAGATGCAACGCGCTATCAATTTGAAGAAAGCAGCGAAAAGGGCATTTACTATCTGAATAACACAGAGCAAGTGTTCCCGGGCAAAATGCAAGGCAAATTCCACGTTGAGAGAATAGTAGTGCCCAGTGGATTATCTGCCGCCGGCCCGGAAGACGAGGTTGACCCTGAGAACGTGATTTTGGCAATGTATCCAACCGATGCCGGCACATACTCATCGTCAGCAAAACGTTCACTCCAAGTGATGAGCAATCGTGTGGCTTACAATATAGTAAACCGTTTGGATGATAGTTCATCGGCAGCGAGAGTGCGTTCATATGCTGAGAGCAGCAACAATTACACACTGTTTAGCGTGCATCCCGATGGCCTAACAGATGGAAATCACTACGTAGAAAACCCCATAGTGATATTGACATATAACCCGGACACATCAACGCAAACACTTGAACTGATATACGAAAGCACTCAGGTTACAGGTGTGAGCGACATATTTGCCACAGACATTGTGGAGGGGCCCATATACAACATGCAAGGAGTGCAGGTTAGTAGCCTCAACCTTGCTCCGGGCATATATCTCAAACGCGAAGGGGACAAGCTTAAGAAGATAGCGATTAGATAGATTTTATCTAGGATGGGGCGCCATAGCAATATGGCGCTCTTTTTATGGTATGACGGGCATGTCAAGGTGCTCTTGCTGACTTTTGGTCGGTGAGGTCGACGAAAATAAGGTGTCTTTTTGGTAGGTGGAAGATTTTAGCTAACTTTGTAACGGAAAAAGATTTAGCAATGGAACAGAAAACACATTCGTTGGTGAAGCGCGAGTACGTGCTGCCGTTTATCTTGGTAACTTCGCTGTTTTTTATGTGGGGATTTGCCCGTTCAATACTTGATGTGCTGAATAAGCATTTTCAAGATACGATGCATATCACTATGGTTGATTCGGCGAAAGTTCAGGCGACAACATATTTAGGTTATTTTTTGATGGCGCTGCCAGCGGGATTATTCATCACACGGTGGGGATATCGCAAGGGCGTGGTGCTAGGATTGCTGTTGTTTGCCTGTGGGTCGCTATTGTTTATACCAAGCGAGAGTATCGGGTCGTTTGAGTGGTTTCTTGGCTCGTTGTTTGTGGTTGGCTGTGGCCTGGTATTTTTGGAGACGGCAGCTAATCCGTATATCACGCAGCTTGGCGATAGTGCTACGGGTGCGAGTCGGCTGAATTTGGCTCAGTCGTTCAATGGATTGGGCTGCATTATTGCTCCGGCATTGGTTGCCCCGCTATTGTTTAGTGAGGGTAAAGACGCGAGTGTGGCGCTTCCATACTCTATCATGGGTGTTATTGTGCTGGTAATTGCGCTAATCTTTAGCCGTGTGAAGTTGCCGGAAATAAATGATAGCGCTGACGATAATGGGCCGGCGCAGAAATCGGGCAAGGTGATATTTTCGCTATTGCGCAATAGTCATTTTATGCTTGGTGTTGGTGCCTTGTTTTTCTATGAGATATCAGAGATAGCAATCAATAGTTTTTTTATCAACTATGTGACATCAGACGGATGGATGAGCGCGGGAAATGCGGCGATAACATTGTCGTTTGGCGGTCTGGGACTGTTTATGGTGGCTCGTGTGGTTGGCGGCTGGGTGATGAGCCGCGTTGCCGCTCAGCGTGTATTGTTGGTATGCGCGGTGATGACAGTGCTGGGCTCAGCGCTGGTTGTGGCTGACTTGGGCATTATTTCAAAGATTGGATTGTTTAGCTGCTATGCATTTGAGGCAATAATGTTTCCAACCATATTTGCTATATGTGTTGGCGGCTTGGGCAGTGAAACGAAGATAGCATCGTCGTTTTTGATGATGACTCCTTTGGGTGGTGCTGTTGGTTCGATGATGATGGGATATGTTGCAGATTTGGCAGGGATGTCGAAAGCGTTTATTGTGCCGTGTGTGGGATATATCGTGGTTTTGATATACGCGCTACGAGCACAAAAGAAAGTGCAAAGGTAAATGAAGTTATAAATATTTGTGTGAAAAGCGGGGATTTTGTAAATTTGCTGCATGTACAAGACTCTGCGCTATATACGCATATTGATATCGGTGGTGGCAGCAATGCTGCTGACCGCATCAATAGTCAACGTCGGTGGCATGACAAGTGCTGCCGGGCGGTGGCTTGCGTCGACCCAGATAACGAATGTGATACTGTCAATGTCGGCAGTATGGATGGTTTTTTGGACGGCATTGACGCTATTTTTAGGGCGCATATATTGCTCGACTGTTTGTCCGCTGGGCACGCTGCAAGATGTGATAGCGGCAGTTGGAAAGAGATGCACACATAAGAAATATCATTTTTTGGCGCCAAAAACATATCTGCGTGTGATTGCGCTATTGGTGTTTGTTGAGGGCACATGTCTTGGACTGTCATTGATAACGGGATACCTTGATCCATATAGTTGCTATGAGCATGTGGTGAAGGTGTTTGTTGGAGCGTCGGCAGCGGGCTGGCTTACAGCAGCGCTAATATTGTGCGTTGTGGCAGCGCTGTCATGGCGACATGGTCGCTTGCTTTGCAACACGATATGTCCGCTGGGGGCAGCGCTGGGAGCAGTGTCGCACGTGTCAATGATGAATTTTGATATCAATCCTGATTTGTGCACACACTGCGGGAAATGCGAGGAAGTGTGCAAAGGATGCTGCATAAAATCGACCGTGTCAATTGTTGATAATTCGCGCTGCGTGTCGTGCTTCAACTGTGTGAGCGTGTGCGAGAATAATGCAATAAGTTATAGACGCGGGCGCCACAGGTTGCAATGGCCGCTGATGCAACGCATAGCGCCAACGAGCACCTCCATGGCAATTGAAAAGACATCAGTACAAAAACAAGAAAATACCGCACATAAACATGAAACAATATCTTGACTTGCTCAACCGCATACTAACGGAAGGTGTGGAGAAATCGGACCGCACCGGCACCGGCACAATAAGTATATTCGGACATCAAATGCGTTTTAACATGGCAGACGGATTTCCGTTGCTGACAACAAAGAAGTTGCATTTGAAATCAATAATACATGAGTTGCTATGGTTTTTGAATGGTGACACCAATGTGAAATATTTGCAGGAGAACGGTGTGCGCATTTGGAACGAATGGGCAGATGAAAACGGTGATGTTGGTCACATATATGGCTATCAATGGCGTTCATGGCCCACATACGATGGCGGATTCATAGACCAAATACAGCGTGCCGTTGACGATATAAAGAATAATCCTGATTCACGTCGCATAATTGTGAGTGCATGGAATGTTGCCGACCTTGACAATATGAATTTGCCGCCGTGTCACGCATTTTTTCAATTTTATGTGGCTAACGGGAAGTTGAGCTTGCAGCTTTATCAACGTTCAGCCGACACTTTTTTGGGCGTGCCATTCAACATTGCGAGCTATGCATTGTTATTAATGATGATGGCACAAGTGACCGGGTTGGAGGCAGGAGAGTTTGTGCACACGCTTGGCGACACACATATCTACAAGAATCACTTGCCGCAGGTGCATGAACAATTGCAACGCGAGCCGCGAGCTTTGCCAAAAATGACATTAAACCCGAATGTGAAGTCGATATTTGACTTTAAATATGAGGACTTCACACTCACCGACTATAATCCGCATCCGCACATAGCCGGCAAAGTGAGCGTATAACCAAAACATCAAGTGAGATGAAGATAACAATAATAGCAGCAGTGACGAGCGATGCAGCAATAGGCATAGGCGGCGACATGCTGTATCACATCAGCGATGATTTGCGACGCTTCAAGCGAATCACCATGGGGCATCCTATAATCATGGGACGCAAAACTTTTCAGTCTCTGCCCGGAGGCGCTTTGCCCGGACGACGTAACATTGTGATCAGTAGAAATCATGATTTCAAGCCGGAGAATTGCGAGGTGTTTGACTCGCTTGATGCGGCAATAGTTGCGTGTGAGGACAGCGATGAGGTGATGATTATTGGTGGCGGCGAGATCTATCGCCTTGCCTTGCCGCTGGCAACGGACTTAAATATCACGGAAATTGAGGCTCAAGCCGGAGAGCGAGCAGACACTTTTTTCCCGATGCTCAACTACAAAGAGTGGCGAGCAGCGGAAATCACGCCATGGCAAATTGACGAGAAAAGTGGTGTGCGGTTCAGGTATGTTTGCCTAACTCGAAAATAAGCATTACCTTTGCACTGCGAAAAGCGGTGCAAGAAGGTGCATCGGCATAAGGTTGGCCCCGATAGTTCAACGGATAGAATAGAAGTTTCCTAAACTTTAGATAGGAGTT
>CAZGAN010000107.1:0-7092 GCA_964523655.1 uncultured Bacteroides sp. | reverse complement strand
TAAGCCTCAAGACCTTTGCGACATTTTTCAGGCAAAGGTGCCAAATCTTCAGCCGTAATATGCCCATCGCGATAAAGGTAAGCCAATCCAATCAAAAGTTGACTATTGCGATAGAAATCTTCCATTCTAACAGCTTCGTTGTAGAATAGCCGGGCCTCATTAGTGATTTTCATATTACGATCAAACACATTTTCATTTTCGGCAAGAGGTTTATCCATGAGCATACGTAGTTCATTTTGCCATTGTGCATGACGATGCAATATACCTTTGCGGATTACATCTTTAACAGCTCGTTTTTCTGATTTTGTAAGTTCTTCCATTTTTTTTGATTTTTAAAGTTCGCACCCACTCATATTTGGTGAATTCAGGCTCAAGCCCAAAAAGGATAAAATATAATCGTAACCATCAACGGACTCGCCGTTTACGTATCGCTGTAAGTCTGACTCGTTACCTAATTTTTGCTCGTTGTGAATGATGTCTATAACTTCTTGAGCTCGGTTATTGTGCATCAACGCTATCAGGTATAGAAGTGACGCATTGCCGTTGGCAAAGAATTTTGGTGGAATAAATTTGTCGGCTGAACGGTTTCCTGAAATGAAAACATTGATGTCGATTTCAATTTTTTGGAAAATATCAGTCCAAATTTTCTCAATCTCTTGATCTGAATAATTCTTGTAACTCTCAGAAAAAGCCAAATATTTACTAATTGTCACACCTTCTAGCGTGAAAGCGCCGATAGCGCGCAAACTCAGCGGCTTCTTATTCTCCGGCATCTGAAAAATATCACACCACAAATCATCGGCATATAGTGGCTTCACTGACAAATAAACTTCACCTGTGAGGTGAAAGAGTGCGAAGAAATATCCGTCAACTGTTTTATAGCTAGCGTAATCGCATTTCTTAAACCCAAATTTTGCGCCAACTGATTTGCGAGTGGCGGCTGCAATTTTGTCAAACTCGGCTCCTGTCATGTGGCAGCGAATTATTGCTTATTCAAAAATGTTGGTTTTATGTTGAGTTTCGACATGCCCGAGTACCACGCTTGTCGCTTTTGGGGTATTGATTGGATGAACGGCATTATATCATCGCCATACGCGCGGCTTGAATAAAAGCATAAAACAGATGCTGTTTTGCCGTCTACAATCATTCGTTTGTAGTGGTGCACATCAACTTCAACGGTGTTTAATTCTCCATTATTGCTGTCGCTGACAATAAATTCTAAGATGTATTCACCGTCTTTTTCCGTCACAGTGTAGTTTGTGACCGGGTCTGTTTTTTTGCGTTGTTCCAATTCTTCGATTTTTGCCTGAACTGCCTCTAATGGTGTTCTATCGTAAAATAGCACACAGACTGAAAACATTTGGTTGTAATGCTCAAAAGTTTCTCCTTTAGGCAGATATTCTTGCACGTAATAGATTTCTGTTGGATGCGCACTCCAAGCAAAATCAAACTTTGTGCCACAATACTTGATTGATTTGCCAACACTGAAATATTCGGTGGGCGTTTGGGCATACGTGCTAAAAACGCCAACCAATGCGATAATGAGTGATAATAACTTTTTCATGTTTCGAGATTATTTATTCACTAATCCTAAGTTTCCACAAAAGTAATAAAAATAATTCACAAATTTAGTGCCTACTAAAAAAGACTCGGCCTCAGACAATTCTGAAACCGAGCCTTTTTTATTTATGAGTGAAATTAGAATTCGTAGTGGAATCCGAGTGAAAGATCTTCGCTGCTCAAAAGCAAACCTTGTCCGTCTGAGCCAAGAGAGTAGTCCTCACGCCAGCCGAGGAATCCGCATTTCGCTACAACGCTGAAGTGCTCATTCACATCAAAAGCGATGCCGGGTTTAAAACCAATTTCAATACCGGTAACACTGTCTGCACCGCTGTATGATGTTGTAGACACACCAAAACCACCGTCAACAAACAAGCGAACCATGCCGTTGCGGTAGTATGAATAACGAGCGTAGGGTGCAATAGCAAAGCTATTAGCTGTTACGTCGTCTACTTTGCCGTAGGTGTAATCAAGCACACCGCCAACAGCCCATTTGTGGTTGATATTGTAGCCAATTTCAGGAGCAATGGTGAATGATGTTGTTTCAGGACCACTGTGGCTATTATACCAAAATCCTAAACTACCGCCAACATAGAGTTGGGCATTTGCACTAATTGTCGCAATTAGTAGCATTGAAAGTAAAATAAGTTTTTTCATAAAATATGAAATTTGTAGTTATGAATGTAGGTTAATTCGCTGCAAAGGTACTGCTTTTTTTGCTAGTTTTTGTTTTTTTACGTAATTTAGTGCTTATAAAAACAAAATCATAATAATATCCTGTCACAAAAATACCATGCTATATGGCAAATAACATTTACAAATCAGCATTTCGTGGATTGGCTGCTGCCTTAATCCTTCTCTCGGTGGTGCCGACTTATGCCGTAAATAAAAAGCCGTTTGTTGTGCCTGAACTCAAAGAGTGGGCAGGTAAAGACGGCTCGTTTGAGATTACTAAATCAAGCCGTATTGTGGTCGCTAAAGGTAATAGTGAAGCAATCGCTATCGCCAAGCAGTTTGCAAGCGATTTTAAAACTATGTTTGGCTTTGACTTGACTGTGGCTGAGGGTAATGCTACAAAGGGTGACATTGTGTTGCAATATAAACGTAACAAAAAACTTGGCGCTGAAGGCTATAAAATAGATATCACTGACCGTGTTACGGTTTCAGCCCCTGAAAACGCTGGAATCTATTGGGCAACACGCTCATTATTGCAGATTTACGAGCAAAACCACAACCTACCATGTGGCTCAATTACAGACTTTCCTGACTATAATTTGCGTGGTTTCATGATTGATTGTGGCCGAAAATATATACCACTCGATTATCTTGATGATTTAGTAAAAGTGATGTCGTACTACAAAATGAACACACTTCAAGTTCATCTCAATGATAACGGCTTTCGCAAATTCTTTGATAACGATTGGGATAAAACTTATGCTGCATTTCGCTTGGAATCAGAAACTTATCCCGGCCTTGCTGCCCGCGACGGATATTACACAAAAGCCGATTTTATAAACTTTCAAATAAACGCTGAGTCTCAGTTTGTTGACATAATACCTGAAATTGATGCCCCGGCTCACACTCTCGCATTTGCTCACTACAATCCGGCATTGGGCAGCGCTGAGTATGGCTTGGACCATCTCGATTTGTTCAACGAGGAAACATATACTTTCCTCGATGGCTTGTTTAAAGAATATCTTGATGGTGATAACCCTGTTTTCAGAGGCAGGCGTGTGCACATTGGCACTGACGAATATTCAAACAAAGACCAAAAAGTTGTTGAGGCATTTCGAGCGTTCACTGACCGCTACATCCGTTATGTCGAAAGTTTTGGCAAGCAGGCCTGTGTGTGGGGCGCCCTCACTCATGCAAATGGTGTTACCCCGGTAAAATCAGAAAATGTGGTGATGAGCACGTGGTACAATGGCTATGCCGACCCTGTTGAAATGAAACGCTTGGGATATCAGCAAATCAGTGTCCCTGACGGATGGGTTTATATTGTCCCTGCTGCCGGATATTACTATGACTATCTGAATTGTAAGTATTTATATGAAAATTGGACTCCGGCTCACATTGGCGAAGTCCAATTCGAAGAAAAAGATCCAACTATTTTGGGTGGAATGTTTGCTGTGTGGAACGACCATTGTGGCAATGGCATATCTGTGCAAGACATACATCATCGCATTGTTCCGGCTCTGCAGACTATTGCCGCTAAAACTTGGGACGGCATTAACGTTTCTCTCCCGTATGCCCAATTCGATAGCCTGCGCACTCAACTTAGTGAAGCCCCGGGCGTGAACCGTCTTGGCCGCGTTGGCAATTTCGAAATCGCAAATATCGAAGCAAATAGCACTCTCCCGCATCGAGAAGTTGGCTACAACTATAGGGTAAGTTTCGACATTGACGGGCAAACTGAAGATCTTGGCACCGAGCTATTTCGCTCTCCGTCGGCTGTTTTCTACTTATCTGACCCAATCAGTGGTAAGATTGGCTTCGCTCGCGATGGATACCTAAATACATTCAACTACTACGTGCGCACAGGCGATAAATTGCACATCGCCGTTGAAGGCACAAACAAGGAGACTAAGCTTTATGTCAACAACAAACTAATTGACAATTTGTCAATTGGCAAAATCTATTTCAATAATGCTAAAGACTCCATTAGCAACGTGCGCACACTCGTCTTTCCGCTTGAACACTCCGGTAATTTCAAAAGCAAAATCACCAATCTGAAAGTCGAACAATAGATTAGTACGAAATATTGTTGAGCGTATTTATTTCTGTATTTTCGGCCTTGCTATTGAGCAATTGCGTGAGCTGTTGCAGTGTGAGTTGCGTTTGTGGCGCAAAGTCGGCAGAGTGCATGTAATTTAGCACGCTGTTATAAAGCCATTTCGACTCGATGCGTTCAAGCTTATTGAGTGGCGACATCACAATGAGCAGCTTCCCTTTGCCAACTGCGAGCTCGTATATGAGACCGAGCTTGTGGTTGCGCTCAATGTTGTCAATGACTTGAACGGTTGGAGTGTACCCTTCAGGATATGCATCAAGAATCATTGGATGGCTATTTTTTATAACTTCAAACCATTGCCATGAAGTGTGCATGTCGGTGGGGAACGAGTTGAAAATAGGATGCTTCGGATTTGTCAGTATGCCAAGTGTGCCGGGCGATACAGGCTTTTTATTGTTTTCGCAAATGGTCTTAAACATGCGATAATTCCAATAATCGGTCATAAATAGTCCGTCAACCGTATTGTCGGCATATTGTGCGCTGTCAGGCATGAGCAGCACTGAAGCGCCGCTGTTTAGCTGTTCGCCAATAGCATCATTAAATTGATTTGTAACAATGATGCCATCTGAGTTCAACTCGCAAGTGGCAGGATAAATCCAGAGCGGATAAGTGTTGCCATATTCTGTGCCGTCAATTGATAGCTTAATCTCAATTTTTGTGGGACGTTTATAGGCTGATAGATCCGCCTCAAGCGTGCCGACTGATGACAGACCTATGCTATCGTTTTGTATGAAGTATTTCGCTGCCGATTTATTGAATTGAACTGTCAAATTGTGCCAATTTAGCGATTTCTCAGTGTAGTTTGATAGCAATATTTCGCCCGACAAAGTCTCGTTATTAGCGTAGCAGAACTTTGGCAGAGAGAGTAGGGGAACAACCGGCGAGCACCATTGACGCCATTCTGCCGGTGTTGTGATACCTTTGCTGTCCATGAATGCATCAAGTATGCCAACGTAGGCTGATCCTTGTCCCGGATAATCTTGTATATCTAGAAGCTGATAGCCTGCTAATCCGCGAGTGCGCATATCCAGCTCTATGTCAGCCTTGTATAGTTGCACCGACCATAGTCCTGATGCTTTGTGAAAATCATTTGCTTGGCTTGCCATGCCCGCATTTTCTAGACGCTTTTTGAATACTTCAAAGTTGTATGGTCGCAGCACTCCGGTGTATTTTTCTATCTCGGCATAGTCGGGATACGTTTGAAATTGTCCGGTTTCATGGCTAATTATTGGCACGTTGCATCCGCTTAGCCCCGATGCTAGTGTCATTGTGCTATTTGGCGCAAAATGGTTTATAATGCCACCGTCAACGGCATCGGCAAATGAAAATGTGCCTCGTGTGTGAGTGTTATATTCACCCCATGCTTCGCCTCCGTTGCGGCATGTTGTGAAATAGTCCATTGCCGGCTTTGCTCCCTGATAACCAAGGTAATAATTCGAACCAAATGTGTACAGTATTTTTGAATTTATTTTGCGAAAATCGTTCACAAATTCTTCCATCTTTTCAATGCTGCCCCATAGCTCGTTACCGAGAGCCATCATCACAAACGACGGGTGATGACCGTATTCGCGTATTATGTGTTCGCCCTCTTTATGTAAAAACAACATGAGTTTTTTGTCGTCAGCGTTAAAATCGCCCCAAAATGGCAGCTCAGGTTGTAGGTATACACCGAGTTCATCGGCAGCTGTGAAGGCTGCGTCAGGCGGACACCATGAGTGAAAACGCACGTGGTTGATGCCATATTGCTTGCACACCGAAAAATAGTGCTTCCATTCGTCAACGCTCATGGGTGAGTGTCCGGTGAGCGGAAAAACGCAAGCATCGTGTTTGCCGCGCAGAAATGTACGGTTGCCGTTAATTGTGAATTGTGTACCGTCTGTCTTAAATTCGCGAAGACCGAATTTTTGTTCAACTTCATCGGTGCCCTCTATTTCTGCTTTCAGTGAGTGTAGGGTGGGGTGAAATTCGCTCCAACGCTCCAGGGCAGAGCTATTATAGGCTATAGCCTTGTGCCCGTCAATGTTTTCGCTGCACACTTTCTCCCCGTTTATGTATAGCGATACTTTTCCTTTACCGCTTGTGGTTATGTATATCGAATCTGTGTCTATGCTCAGATCTGAAACATGCACCTTGTCTTTTGCTTCAAGATATATGTCTCCGATTATGCCGTTCCAATTTGTTTGCGTGTCATCGGTGTATGCGTGCGAACTTTCAACCAGCTGATGCGGCACGGCCTCGCGAGTGTTGTCAACCACAACTGTCAGCGTGTGCTTCCCGGCGCTAAGAGCATTTGTTAGGTCATAAATCTGCGAGGTGCTGATATTGTCGTTTTCGCCCACAAGTTTATCATCAATATAAACTTGGGTGGGCTTTGTCCGCTCAAAAAACAGCGTTATCTGTTTCTTTTTCCATGACTTGGGTATAGAAATTTCACGACTATATCGCACTCGCGCTTCAATGGGCCGAATGCGTGACAAATGCGTTGTCTCCTGGTCGTTAAATGAAATCTCACCAACATTGTTGGTCTCGGTTGTACCCGGAAGGATAACTTTGCTATCTGTGTTGCTATATTGCACATGCCATGTGCCGTTGAGCGCTATGCGGTGTCGCAAATCTGCGGCATTCGCATTTGCGGCACCGATGGCTAGCAGTAGTAGGGCTATTGACGTTTTCATGTCACAAAAATAGCTATTACGAATCAAATGCAGTGATATAATATTAGCGAAAACTAGTATTATTTT
>CAZGAN010000106.1:0-7112 GCA_964523655.1 uncultured Bacteroides sp. | reverse complement strand
AGACGCATTGTGCCGCCCTTGTCGGTGACGCTCTTTTGGTCTTCCATAAGGTCGATAACGTTGTTTGTTGTTGCGGCATCCATTTCGGTTGAATTTGCATCAGCGAGGCCAAGCACGTTGCGTGCAAACTCAATAACCATGCATTGCATGCCAAGGCAAATACCAAATGTGGGCACATTGTTTTCACGGCACCAACGAAGGGCTACAAACTTACCTTCTATGCCACGATTTCCAAAGCCCGGAGCAATGATAATGCCATCCATATCAGCAAGCTTTTCACCAACATTTGAGTCATCGAGTTTCTCTGAGTGAACGTACACAAGGTTGAGCTTGTGATTGTTGTATGTAGCTGATTGGAAAAGAGCCTCGTTGATTGATTTATATGCATCTTGAAGCTCAACATATTTACCAACAAGACCGATAGTCACGGTTTCTTTGGCTGCATCCATAGCGTCAAGGAAGTTGAGCCACGGAGTCATGTGTGGTTCGCCCCACGGTTGGGGTACCTCAGTTTTCTTGAGCACAATCTCATCAAGATGCTGCTCGTGCATAGAAACAGGCACCTTGTAGATTGACGGCATATCAATTGATTGTATCACCGCATTGGGCGCTACGTTGCAGAAGAGTGCAATCTTTTTGCGCACCTCGGGTGTGATATTTTTCTCTGTGCGAAGCACAAGAATGTCGGGTTGTATACCAACTTCTTGAAGCTGTTTCACTGAGTGTTGTGTCGGTTTTGTTTTGAGCTCTTTTGCTGCTGCAATGTAAGGCACATAAGTGAGGTGCACGCAAAGCGCATTGCTGCCGAGTTCCCAACGAAGTTGGCGCACACTCTCAAGATACGGAAGACTTTCAATGTCACCAACTGTGCCACCTATTTCTGTGATCACAAAGTCAAATTTACCGGTATTGCCAAGTGCTTTGACATTGCGCTTAATTTCATCGGTGATATGAGGAATGATTTGAACGGTCTTGCCGAGGTAAACACCTTCACGTTCTTTCTTGATTACGCTTTGGTATACGCGACCGGTGGTCACATTGTTTGCGCGGGTGGTTTGAATGTCTGTGAATCGTTCGTAGTGACCTAGGTCTAAGTCGGCTTCGTGGCCGTCGACGGTGACATAGCATTCGCCATGCTCGTATGGGTTAAGTGTTCCGGGGTCGATGTTGATGTACGGGTCAAACTTTTGGATAGTGACACGATAACCGCGAGCCTTGAGCAGGCACGCCAATGATGACGATATGATTCCTTTTCCTAATGAAGAAACCACACCGCCTGTAACAAAGATGTATTTTGTTTCCACGTTGACGGTATATTTAGTTACATTAATTCAATTTGCAAAGGTACGACAAAAAGTTGATAAACCGAAAAATAACCGCCCAATTAACAAAAAGCTTTAGCTGATTTAGTCTGATGTGTTTGGATTGAGGAAGTAGAGCTGTGTGCGAGCGCGTGTGGTAGCGGTGTAAAGCCATCGATAAAACTCCACTCCCATTGCCTCCGGCGGAATGTAACCCATATCTACCACCACATTCTTCCATTGACCGCCCTGTGCCTTGTGACAGGTCACCGCATAGGCATACTTCACTTGCAACGCATTCCAGTGCGGATTTGTGCGCAATGCGCGAATACGTGCATCATACGGCGTGTCTGAGGCAAACAAATCCGTGTCATTCATTATCGCATCATATAGCGCTTTCAAACGCTCTCCGGGCAATGCAGCGTAGTCATTATTGAGCGTTTCTAGCATTATTTTCGCGTCAAATTGCACCTCTCGGTCAGGCATAGATAGCGTCACATCAGCAAAACGGAAACCATATCGTGTTTCCGTGCCATGCACTTTCTCTACCGACACAATATCGCCGTTCGCCACAAAATCGAGCCCTTTCACGCCCTTGCTCCAATGATAATTGTTTTTCGAAATCAACATCAACTCTCCACGTGCAATTTCTTCCTCGAGATAAAGCACCTCAGTGCGAATTGCTCGATTAAATTGCGTGGCACGCGAATTTGACCGTGTGACAAGTATTGTCTCTTCAATGCCATCTCTTCGATATGCCGTGTCGAGCACTTCCGGAAGGTCTTCGCCGCTCACATTGTGCACATCAGAGTATGCCGTAAACAATTTAGGCAAAGGTATAGGCTCCGTGCGCATAGCTCTACGCTGCCACGTGGCATTTGCTAATATGCCCGACAACTCTTGCTGACGAGCCGTAGCGGTGAGCGTGGCACGACTAACCGTGAGCCCGTAACCATTGAGCACATCGCGGTCCATTGCCGCCGAAAACTCACACCCCACCGGGGGCAGCTGTGCCGTGTCGCCCATGAGTATCATGCGACATCCCGTGCCCGAATACACATAGTGTATCAAATCGCGCAACAAATTCAGTCCCGAAGGCTCATCGGTTCCGGCTATCATTGACGCTTCATCAACAATGAATATTGTGTTTTTTGAATTATTATCTTGCATGCCCGGAGCCTCTCCGTTCAATGAGTGGCGATATATGCGACGATGTATAGTGTATGCCGGCTGTCCGGCAAAAGCTGCAAAAACCTTTGCTGCTCGCCCCGTGGGCGCAAGCAACACCGTTGACAGCCCAACGCCGTGAAGTGCTCGCACCAAGGCTCCGGTGAGACTCGTTTTTCCCGTGCCTGCATAGCCATTGAGCACAAAAACGCGGTCTTTGCCATCGGCATTATGTGCCGGTGAGCAAAAACGCGCCAACACATCAATCACTTGACGTTGCTGGTCATTGGGTACATACGGCAATTGTGCTACCACACATTGTGCAAACTCTGATACAGTCATAGATATGAGTCTTATTTTAATTATGTTGCAAAAGTATAAAACCTCGCCCAATCCACCAAATATCGCTACCATTTAACACAGTGACGGCGTCGCTTTACTTCGAGCAACGCCGTCAACGAGATTATGGCTATTGGGAAATTTTTCTAACAATACATTGCCTCAATTTGCTTCGCATAGCGAACATTAATGACCGGACGTCGCAACTTGAGTGTGTTTGTGAGCTCTCCATTTTCAATAGAGAACTCGTGGGGAAGTAGAGTGAATTTTTTCACCTTCTCAAACGATGCAAAACCTTCTTGCAAGCTTTCTATACGCTTTTCAATCATTTCACGTATATGCACATTGCGCACAAGGTCTACATTGTCGCGAAATGTGATTTGCTTGCGGCGAGCATACTCTTTGAGCGCCTCAAATGCCGGAATTATTATCGCGGTTACATATTTGCGGCGGTCACCTATCACTGCCACTTGCTCTATGAATCTATCTTCGCCCAAGCGGCTTTCTATGGCTTGAGGTGCTATATATTTGCCATTTGAAGTCTTAAACAAGTCTTTGATGCGGTCTGTTAGCACGAGTGCGCCGTTTTCATCAATATATCCGGCATCTCCGGTGCGGAACCATCCATCTTCAGTGAATGCGGCAGCTGTCTCTTTGGGCTTGTTATAGTAGCCGCTCATCACGGTTTCACCTTTAACAAGTATCTCGTTTTCTTCGCCTATTTTCACCTCTATTTCGGGCATCTTTGTGCCCACGGTGCCAACCTCAAAGTTTTCTATCGGGAAGCAGCTCACAGTGGCTGTGGTCTCCGAGAGGCCGTAACCTATGATGATATTTATGCCACAGCTATGCAAAAATTCAACGATATTTGCAGAGAGCGGAGCTCCGGCAGTTGGGAAGAAGCGCCCATTATCCATGCCAATCACATGACGCAAGGCTGCAAAAATTCGTTTATCAAAGAAACGATATTGCATCTCTAACATGAACGGCACTTTGCGACCCACACGTTTATACACGAGATTACGTCTGTGTCCAACATGCAGAGCTCTATTTATGAGCATGCGTTGCATCTTACCCATGTTTGCTATGCGCTCTTGCACTCCGGTGTAAACTTTCTCCCAGAATCGAGGCACCGCACACATGCATGTGGGCTTTGTTTGGCGCAACGATGCTTGCACTTCGCGAGGGTCAGGATTCACGTAGACCAACATGCCCATATCAAGGCAGAAGTATGTCCATGCTTTTTCAAAGATATGGCTCAACGGAAGGAAACACATTGAGGTGTCCTTATCGCTAAGCTGTGTGAGGCGTTGATGGTGCAAACGTATAGCCGTATTGAAACAGCTATGTGGCAACACTGCTCCCTTGGGTTCTCCGGTGGTGCCCGAGGTGTAGATTAGTGTTGCTATGTCTTTATCGGTAGCGGCAGCAGTGCGAGCTGCTACTGTGTCGCGACACATTTGCGATGCAGCTTTGCCAAGGGCAAGCACATCGCTCCAATGCATGGCATGTATCGGAGCTTTTGCAATATCCACACTGTCATCAAACACAACAATCTGTTTCAGATTCTGACAGCTTGATGCAATCTCACATGCTATGTCAAACTGTGATTCATTTCCTACAAAGAGGATAGAAGCATTCGAATCATTAACTATGTATTGTACTTGTGGAGCGCTGCTGGTTGAATAGATTGACACCGGCACTGCTCTATTTGCATAAGCGGCAAAGTCAGTGATTATTATTTGAGGGCAATTTGCTGAGAATATTGCGAGCATTGCTTGTGGCTCAATTCCTAGTATTTCTAGAGCACATGCCACATTGTTGACCTTTTCATTAAAAGCGGTCCATGTCTCAACTTTCCATTCACCGTTAGAGAGATATTCAAACGCCGGGCGTTCGCCATAGTGGTGAGTTTGTCGTTGAGGTAGGGTTGTTAATACGTTAGACATAGGTAGTCTGTATTTTATTTAAGTGAAAATCGGGTGCAAAGTTACGGCTTTTGCTATTATATATAACATTTTAGTTCACAAAATAGCACCTCCGTTAACAAATATTATGCTCTCAGCCTAAAAAAAAATAGGAGGCTGTGCGCTTGCACAGCCTCCTATTTCATATTTTTATTTTCTATTCTTTAGTTCACTTGGTCTGCGGTGAAGCTAAGAATGTTGTTTTTAACTTGGTTGTCACCAACAAGAAGTTGCAACGGATTTTGCATCATTGCACCTACAATCTTTTGATTGAATGCTTGTGCACTTTCTTTGAAGTTGTAAGGACGACCGCCTTTATCGCTACCGTTCACGCTGATAACGTAAATTGCATTGTTGCCTTTGAACGGACCAACAATTTTACCTTTAGCGGCTGCTGCAACATGACCTTGTATTTCGTTCTCGCCATAGCCTACGCCTGAAATTTGAGCATCGTCAAACACTGCATCTGCTTGTGAAGCGGGTGAACCCATCAAAGTTGCATAGTCTTGCATTGTTTTGCCTTTACCTTCATATTGCTTGATAAGCTTTTCAGCTTTCTTTTGGTTAAGCACGAGGGGTTTGAGAGCGTCTTTCACGAATTGTGAGTTAACGGGAATGTAGCTACCATCGTAAACATCAGCTACGGCAACAGCGAGGAGATAGTCGTTTGAACCGTTTTGGCTAAATACAGGCGATACTTTGCCTTTGCCATTGTTCATTGCCCATTTCACTGCACCACGGCTTGAAGGAGCATTGCCAACGAGAGGTGTTGATGCTGATACCATTGCATTGCTTACTTGGTAACCGCTCTTTTCTGCGTTCTTAACAAATGCCTCGGTTGTTGCATTGTTTGCTACAAATGCGTGGAATTTTGTGGTGAGGTCGCTGATTGTCTTGTTTGAAGGAGTTACGCTATATGTGATTTTAGCGATATCGTAAACACTTACAGGTGCATCACGCTCGGTGATGAGGAATGCTGTTGAAACTATTTGTTTTTTAGCTGCACCTTTTTCGTCTTGGCCGTTGATTGTATCGTTGAGCACGAATACTGAACCTACTGCGCGTTCTGCAAGAGCTGCTTTTTGCACATCGGTGAGTTGCATGCGCGGTGTTACGAGTGAAAGCTCAAGTCCGGTTTGACCGCCGCGTGCTTTTGCTATTGAATCGAAGTTTGCAGCGGTGAGTGTGCTGATAACTGAATCAACTTCTGCTGCAAGGCCACCGAATACTGAGAATTTGAGTTTATCTACACCGGTTGATACGCTGAGCACTTTAGCAATTGTGTAGTTGCCACCAAGTGTTTGCAACGGACGAACTGTGCCTTCGCTGATGCCTGTGCTATCGCTGGCGAGTGCACGAAGTTGTGCATCGTTTCCAAGTGTTGCTTTTGTGTATTTACCGGTTTCTTGTACGAATTCTGAGTGGTTGTTAAGAGCTTGAACACCTTCGGTTGCATTAAGCTCTGCAAGCACTGTTTCTACTTCTTTTTGTCCTTTTGTGTAGTCTTCTTCTGACGGTGCGATGGGCACTACAATGTAGTTAACTGCACGTTGTTCTTCTTGAAGTTTGAATGCACCTTTGTGCTCTTCGTATAGTGCTTTGTAGTCTTCGTCTGTAACTTTCACATCTTTGTCAGCAACTGAAGTGAAATCTTTGCGAACGTATGCGAAGTGTGTTGTTGTGTTGCGATCGTTGTAGATTGCTTTTGCATCAACTTCGTTTGCGGTGAAGAGTCCTTGCACGAGTGAGACATAGGCTTGTGAACGAAGGCTTTGATCTATATTTTTCTCAAGATCACTCCAAACTTTTGTGAGCATTTTGCCGTCTTCAGCTTGCAAACCGTATTTCGACGGGTTTTTCATTGCGTCATAATAGTTTCGAGCATCTACTATGCCTTTTTGATAAAGAGCTGCTGCTCCTTGTTGTCCGAATTGTTGCAATAGGCTTTGGAACACGCCTGCTGATTGTTCTTCGCCAAGCATGATGCTTGAGAGTTGTTTGTCAGTCACGGTGATACCCATGCGATCATATTCGTCATTGAGTAATGCTTCAACCAAAAGCTCTTCTATTACTTGTTCGCCAACAACGTCATTGTCTGCATTTTGACCGTTACGGTTCTTTTGTTGCTCAATGCGTTCGTTAACGCGCTCTTGGTAGTCTGTGTAAGAAACTTTGGCGCCGTTAGCTGATGCTACGGTATCGCCGGGGCCGAAGAATGAGCGGCCGGAGGTAAGAAAGTCTCCCATGATGAAGGCAAGTAGAGCCACAATGATAATTGTGAATAGCAGCACTGACTTGCTTCTGATTTTTTCTAATGTTGCCATTGATGTATTTAAAG
>CAZGAN010000105.1:0-7121 GCA_964523655.1 uncultured Bacteroides sp. | reverse complement strand
TCTAGTAGTATCTTGATTATTACCATAAAACCTTGATATTGCTACAGTTCTGTTTATTTATGTTACCTGATTTTTGATATACTCATTTGAAATGTAGACAAGGTATTTGTATCGTAATAGTAATGAAATAAATTTGCAATATTTTAGAAAAAATAATGTAAAATATTTGCAATATTGTTGCGAAATATATAACTTTGCCGCGCTAATCAGATAACGAGCCACTCGTAACTGTAACTTCTTCGACATCTTACATTGCGATGGGCATCCGGCCCCCACCAACAGACGGAGCACTTCGACCTCGTCTGCAATCTCTACCACAATATTGTAAAACACCCCCCAAAATCCTCTCCCTTCTCCTATCTAGAAAACACTAACAACAATCGTATTTCTTACGTATAACCCGTATACTATGAGAATTTTTGTCATGAGTTTAATATTACTTTGTTGTGCCCCCGCTTTTGGTCAAACCACAACAACTGCTGCCGAGCCGCAGACTCAGCAACAGCCCACCGAAAGCACGCGCCCAATAAACGTAGCACTCAAAACTAACATGCTAGCAGACGCTCTGCTAAACGTGAACTTCGGTGCCGAAGTTGGCATTGCTCCGCGTTGGACCCTCGACGTTGCCGCCGAGCTCAACACTTGGACTTTGTCACACTACCGCCGCTGGAAACACTGGTATGTGCAACCCGAAGCTCGCTATTGGCTCAAAAACCGTTTCCGTGGTCACTTCTTCGGCGTTCACGTGTTTGGCGGCCAATACAACATTGGTAACCTCAAGAACGACATCATGCTCCTGGGCACCGACTTCGGCAACCTCTCCGATCGTCGTTACCAGGGTTGGATGCTTGGCGCCGGCGTAGCTTACGGCTACACTTGGCACTTCGACAAGCACTGGAGCCTTGAGGGTGAATTGGGTATAGGTTATGCCGGCTCTCACTACAAAATTTTCAGCTGCAAAGGCTGTGGCAAGGTGCTTAAGGACCACCAAACTCACAGCTATTTCGGCCCAACGAAAGCCGCTGTAAACCTCGTTTATGTTTTCTAATTACTTAACCTCTTAAAACCGACTTCTCGGTTCTCTTCATCAGGTTTTTTCTTAGCCTGACACTAACTATACTGCCCTTGTGCGTAAATCTTCACATCACACAACCTCAGCATTTTTAATGCCGGACAATTGGGAAAAATCGTTGCATGTTGAAAACCTACAAAACAGATACTCAAAATATTATACAAAATAAAGCACCCGCGCACACTCACATCTTCTCAGACGCGCGTGCAACACACAAACTTTACATGAGAAATCTCTAATTTATTACTAATCTTAATACAAAAAACAAAAAAATGAAACGAATCATTTTCCCGGCCCTTGTAGGCCTTTTGGTAGCCGCTTGCTCTAGCACTGACGAGCCCACTCCGGTTAACAAAACCAATACCGACGGTGGAAGCTACATGGCTGTTAACATTGTGGCAAGCACCAGCAGTCGTGCTGAAAGCGATGCTACTTTTGCGAATGGTGATGCTGATGAATATGCAGTTATCGACGCTACAAAGTCTATCTTCTACTTCTACGATGCTGCAGGTAACCCCTTCAAAGTTGACGGTGAGAAAAACTATGTTACCGGTACTGATGTAAAAGAAATCCAAACAAACGATACTGGTAACAACATCACTACTTCTAAATTGTTGTTGGTTCTCAAAAACCAAAAATCTGTTGATACTCCCGCTCAAGTTGTAGCTGTTATCAACGCTGCTTACACTGAAACTGATGCTGACGGTGTTACTTTCAAAGAACTCGAAGAGAAAACAACCGAAGTTTACTCTTTGCAAGTTGAAACTGGTGAAGAAGTTGAAGTTGAAACAACTGATCCTGAATCAGGCGAAAAAACCACAACTAAAGAGAAAGTTAAAGCTCAAAACTTCATGATGAGCAATGTGGTTTACTACGATGGCACAAGCAAAGTATATGCAACTCCTATCTCTGCTGAAAACTTTGGTGCTACTGCTGACGCTGCTGAAACAAATCCTGTTTCAATCAACGTGGAGCGTGTTGCCGGTAAAGTAACTGTTGACGAAAAAGCTTTCTCTGATGAAGGTATCCCTGTTAAATATGACGGAATCAAGTATGCCAACGGAACTGAAATCAGCGAAGACTATGTCGCTCTTGTTAAAGGTTGGACTTTGTTCGACAAAACTGCTCAAACTGAAGTTATCAAATCACTCGATGTAACCGTTGACGGCACATGGTGGTACGACACTACCAACAAACGCACTTACTGGGCTAATCCTGCTGCCAAAGTTGCTACTGCTAGCGAAACATTGAGCTGGGAAAGCATGCAAAAAACAAAAACCGGTGCTGAATATCCGTTCGAAAACATCAACCAAGACAATCCAACTAGTGCTGTATTTGCTGTTCAAATCGGTAAATACGATGATAATAAAGTATTCCATGGTATCGACATCACTCGTTGGTTGTCTAAGTACTACACATTGGCTGACTTGAAGACTCAAATCGCTACTTACTTGAAGAACTCTCTTCTCATCAAAGACGGTGATGCCCTTAAGCCCATTCAAGCAGATCAACTTGAATTCGTTAAATCAACCACTTCTTCTTATCGCGTGCATGTAGCTCTCACAAAAGAAGCTGCAGCTCTCACTTGGGTTGACTACCAAGGCAACGCTGCTGACGTTGACAAAGTTATCGCTGCTGTTCCTGAAGCTCAAATTTGGAACGATGGTATGTGCTACTACTTCACATCAATCATTCACAGCCCGAAACCCGCTGATGATAAAGGTGCACTCACTCCCGCTATCATCCGCAACCACTGGTATCAACTCTCAATCAACTCTATCACAGGTCTTGGCACTCCCGTCTTCGACCCGACTGATCCCGTTGACCCGACTCGTCCCGACGATACAGAACAAGAATGGTACCTCGACGCTCAAATCAACGTGCTCGCTTGGCGCATCGTTACTCAAGGCGTTGACTTGAAATAATCCCCACGGCAATTCATCTGTCTCTCTAAGAAGTAACTTTCTTAAATAATTTTGTTTTGAAAAGTTAATAATAATCACGTCGAATTCGTGATGAAATGAAGCGTTTTGAAGGGCTGCGCAAAGGGCGCTTTACCTCAAAATCCGTCAATACCTTGATTGTGGCGCCTTGCGCGCACCCTCTCAGCGCTTCATTTTTCTCTCTTACTAACAACCCCCACCATCAAAAACCTCTCACTCCTCAACACATCCCCTCATATACACAACTATATGAAAACACTAAAACACATAATCAATTGCTCGCTGGCAGTTATCGCCGCCCTCGTTTTCGCTTCATGCAATGCAATCTACGACGACGAAGGTGACTGCTCTGTGCAATATCGCGTGCGTTTCATCGATGACATTAACCTGAAGTATGCCGACGCCTTCGACGCTGAAGTCACTTCGATGTCGCTTTACGTTTTCGACGAAAATGAAAACCTGTTGTGGAGCACATACCGTAGCGACGAGCTCTTTGCCGACGGCGACTTCTTCCACAGCATCGACATCTCTCACCTCAGCCCCGGAAAATACCACGTCGTTGCTTGGGGTGGCATACAAAGCGATGCCTCATCGTTCTCCGTGCCAAACATCACACGCGACCCCGTGCGTCTTCAAGACCTCACTTGCTCGCTCAAACGCACTTCGCGTGCCGACCAAGAAACCGACCTTGTTGACACCGACATCAACGACCTTTTCTACGGCACCGCCGACATAGAAATCCCCGCTGACGATGAAGCCGGTATGCACACCTTCGACATCCACCTCACCAAAGACACTCACCGTGTCACCGTCATACTTCAACAACTCAACGGCCGTCAACTCTCTGCCGATGACTACGAATTCGTTATTGAAGCCGGTAACGGCCACATCAATCACGACAACCGTCTGCTCTACGACGAAAAACGTTTCGTCTACCGCGCCTACGACACCCAAGTCACCGACGCCGGCCTATATGGCGAAGACACCTCCTACGGCAACGCTTCGGCTGTTGTTGCACGTCTCACCATTTCTCGTCTCGAAATCAACGATTGGGACAAATACACTCGCCCCAGTCTCACCATATACAACACCCACACCGGAGGCAAACTCCTCTCAATCCCCCTGATTGACTACCTGCTACTCGTGCGCAGCTACTACCACAATGTCTCTTCCGACCAAGACTATCTCGACCGCCAAGACGAATTTAACTTCACCTTCTTCATCAACGAAGGCACATGGCTCAACTCCGAGATTCTCATCAACTCATGGCGCGTAGTGCTCAACAACCCCGACCTCGAATAAAATAAACCGACAAATGAGACTCCTTAAACTCACATACGTATTGATTGCCGCGCTGCTTTGCTGCGTGACCTCATCGTGCATCAACGACCCCGTCGATGAGCCCGCTGACTCACCCACCAACGTTGATGAGTTTCACATTGCTTTCACACTCACCATCAATAGCCCGTCAACCTCGCGTGCCGACAACACCACCTGGGGCGACACGTACGACCAAGACAACGTCACCTACGATGCCGTCATAAACCCGTTCGACATCAGCGTTGCCCTCTTCGACACCGACGGAAATCTCATGGGCGCTGTCACTCGCCTCAACTGCTACGAGCTTGAAGACGGCACATACCAATACTATGGTCTAGTCTCAAAAGAAAATTTCTACGATAAATCTATAAAATTTGAAGTCGGCAAAAAATATCGCTGCATGGTGGTTGCCAACACCGGAGTTGAAAACGTTGACTTCGCTAACATCGACAAACTCACATTCAAAGCCGAGTCGCTGCCGCAAGGCGACAATACAAATAACTTCTACGTGCCCATGTGGGGCGTGCATAGCTTCACGTTCGCCAAATCAGGCGACACTCAAAGTATTGGCAACATCGACATGCTTCGCTCTGCCGTCAAATGCCGCATCCACTTCAGCGACGAACTACTTGAGAAATCGCCCGAACTGCGACTTGTAGACGTGAAGTTTAACTGCTTGTCGCCCGACGGATACGTTGTGCCAGCCGGCTACAATGCTGTCAATGAAACAACGGCGCTCAGCTACATCGATTGCTACAACCCCGCTCCAACAGTCGATCCATCATCATTTAAGCTCGATGAAAATGGCGAAATAATAAAAGATGAAAACGGAGAAGCGGTTGATAATACCGTCAGCATCCCTCTATTTTCTGATGCCAACGGAAATCTCGAAACCATAACCACCGATGGCACAACCTCTGCTATGTGCTATTTCGCTGAATGTTCTACCGCATCTAAAGTGGTTAACTTGAATGTCACATTGAAAAGCAATGCCGGCGAGAGTGAATACTCCTTGCCCATTGAGATCAATAACACCGACCAATTGACGCGAAACCATGTTTATGACCTCGAAATCACTGACGTTGAGTTTGGCTTGACAGTATCAATGAGCTCTTATTGGGGCTTCGGATTTTATCGCACTCAGTTCACCGATAATGTCACCTATAATGGCAAAGCTATTACGTGGGTTAAAGGCACGTATTTGTCTGTCGATGAGGAAACAAATACTGTTATTCTAAACTCGGGTGTAGTGCTTGAAGCGCAAATACCAATTATCACACCCGTTGGTTGCGCGTGGATAGCTACCCTCTCTGCGGTAGATTCTAACGACACAACCAATGCTATTATATTTGATACAGGCAATACTGAAGACGACATTCAAACGTCTGTGTCCGGCTATATTGATGGCATTAGCGTTATTTCCTTAAAAATCAAAGCTGCTACCGATAACAATTCTATGCAACATAAGTCTAAACTCTCTTTATTGGTGCAACGCGCCGACGGTGCTACTATAAAGGTTGATGATATTGATTGGACTATTGTGCAAAACACTAAATAATCACAAATAAACGATGAAAATATTGCATAAAATACTGATAGCTATGTTAACTGTCGCAACTCCTCTGCTCTGGAGCTGCAGCGACAAAATTGACTTTGACACCGAGGCTCCGGGGGCAATGACTATTTCGTTGTATAGCAATGGCGGCACCGAGGCTCTGACTTCGCGTAGCGCTAACGTCGGTAATAGGGAGTTTTACATCGGCAAAACTCACTTGTTCTTCTATAAGACTTCTGACGACAAAAATTCCGCTGCATTATATCATCGCTCTTTTGACGGTAGTGACTGGACTACTCGCACCTTGCACCTCTCTCTTGATGATGATGTGGTTGGTACGCTTTTCGGTGAAGATGGCACCACTTGCTATGTCTATGCCGTGTCTAACTTGCCCAAAAATTTGGATGAAAATTTAAAAGATGACTCTACTATCAATGATATAAAGGAATTGGAGCTAACCACCGACTTTAGTGATGACGATTCTTTTGATAGTTTCGTGATGGATGGTATCTCAAAAGTGACTCTAGACCGCGACAATAGCACCATGAGCAGTTCTATCTCTTTGAACCGTGCTGCCGTTAAGGTTTCTCTTAATGTGTTCGTTCAGACAGAACTTAAAATCGACGGTGATGGCACTTATGTTCCTTCAAGCGAGTCTGAGCTTAGTCTAATCAATTATAAAAATGCTCTTAAACGTGGTAAAGTTGATGGCACGGTTGACAATTTAGGTGATAACGACTACATAGCTAAATATACAAATGGCCTGAAAAAGTCTGCTTATACTGCAAAATATAATGGTAGTCCATACTATTGGTACACTGCCGAGTCGTTTTATACCTATCCTACTGATTGGTCTGACACTCCTAACAGAGATGCCTCGGCTACCATTTGCGTTCCTTGGCAAAGAACGGATGAAAAAACCAAAGTCATTACTTATCATGATTACTATTATGAGGTTTCTATCCCTCCTACCGGTACTAATAAGAAAGAAACAAAGCTTGATCGCAATAAGAACTATTCTATTTACATCTACCTCAGTGTGCTCGGCGGAAAACTCGAAGGTGAAGCTCTGACTCCTACGCCTTCCGACCTTAGCTTTGAAGTAGCTGACTGGACTAATGACGGTGGCGACATTACTACTACCCTCGACCGTAGCCACTACCTCGTGGTGCAGGATAACGCCTTCGAAGTTTTCAACGAAAACTCCGTCTCTTTCGAATACCAGTCATGT
>CAZGAN010000104.1:0-7121 GCA_964523655.1 uncultured Bacteroides sp. | reverse complement strand
GATAGTCGAAGTAAACTACACCTTCGCCCCAGAACTCAATGCGCTTCTGGTTGAATATGTCTTCAACCACCAAATCTTCGGTGCCATCGTAGCAAGTGAAACCACCGTTGTTGGTGCGGTATGTGTTCATGAAGCTAGTGAGTGCTTCAGCTCCGGCGGTTATGCCTTCGGTGAATACTTTTGCCTCGGCTTCGATGAAGTACATTTCCTCAACGCGCATCAACGGAATTGACACGGCTATACCGTTTGAAGCTGTGTTGCAGTCGCCGTTTGCAGGGTGGAATTTGAAGCCTGCGTATGCGTCGTATTGGCTCCATTGATCGTAAGTGAGGTTAGTGCCTGAAGAGTATTTCTCATTGTAAGCGCTTTCGCTTGCAACATCGCTCGGGTCAATCCATGTTGTTTTGCGCCAGTCGTCGCTTTGAATGCTCTTGTAGAGGTTTGCGTCAATCAAACGGTAAGCTTTATATGTGTATGATGCTACACCGTAAAGAGCTTCGGGTGAGATGTACGATGTGAATGAACGCCAGTCGAGAGAGGTGAGTGCGTCGCTCGATGCAATTGTGATGCACCACATCCATGAGTTGTTAGGTGTGTTGAAGCCGGTTTTGGGGTCAAACCATTGAGTCTTTGTCAACGGTGTGAAGCCTTCGTTGATGGCAAGACGTGCATATTTTTCAGCGAGCTTGTAGCAATCGAGTGCTGAAGAGATGCCGAGTTTGTCATATTCTTCGTATTCGCTTTCAGCCGACAATTGTTTGGCGAGGTCTTCGGGGTGTTTGTTGAAGCGTGTTGCCAATGTCAACCAGAAGCGAGCTTTCAAACCGTAAGTCACGCCGAGGCAAGTGTGAGTTTTGCCTTTTGTTGCACTGTGTATGTCGGCAAGATTTTCTTCGGCGCGGTTGAGGTCGTTGTTGATGAAACGATACATTTTGTAGAACGGAGCACGGGGATTGTTGCGTGCTTCTGTCTCTGTGGTTTCTTCAGTCACGATAGGAACGGTGAGGTCATAGATGCCACGGCTCTCGGCGGTAGCGTCGAGTGCTGTTCCTGTGTTGCGATATTCGTAGCATGCTGCTAATTCTTCGTATGCGTAAGCGCGGAAGTTGTAAGCATCGCCAACGTATTCGGCATCTGCCGGGTCGTTGTTGATAGCTGCAGCAGAGAGCACGATGTCTGCTTTTTTGATGAGGTAATAGTAGCGATACCAAATCAATGATTGCAACAAGTAGTCACCGAGATAACTTTGCTCAGCGAAATACATGAAGTAGTCGTAACCGATTTTGTATACAGGCATATCGGCAAGCATTGCATCGCGGTTCATCATCAAGCATGGCCAACCGCAGTCGCCGTAGTCGTAAGATGATGATGTTGAGTATGAGTTGAAGTATGCTGGCATACCGTTTGCCAATCCGCCAAGGTCACTTGCCACTTGGTCTTCTACGGCTGAGCTTGTTGGAAAACTTTCATCCAAACACGACACCGTTGACATTGCCATGCCCAGGCATGTGGCACCTACGAGTAGGTTTTTATATGATATTTTCATCTTAGAATTCATGTTTATAGGTGAGAGGTTTAGAAGTTAACTGTTAATCCACCTGTGAATGAGCGAATCGGAGAGTATTCACCGTAGCTACCGTAGTTGATGTCTGCGCGTGGGTCGAAACCTTTGCGTGCTGTCCAGTAGTACAAGTTTTGACCGGTTACATAAACGCGAAGTCTATCCATTTTGAGCTTGTTTGTCCATTTGCGTGGAAGTGTGTAGCCAATGGTTAAGTTCTTAAATGCAAGATATGATGCGCTGGTGAGCCAACGGTCGGAGGTTGCGTTTCCGTTTTGGTAGCTCAAGCTATATGTCCAAAGTGGAATGTTGCTGTCTTGATTGGTTTCGCTCCATGATTTGTAGATGTCTCTGTGGAATGCGTTACCGGTGATGGTGCCGTATCCCGGAGTCATAAGAGCTTGGTATCCTTGGTCAAGTTTCAAACCACCGAGTGAGTAGTTGAAGTTTGCTGCGATATCAAAGTCGTAGATTCTGATTGATGTGCTGAAACCACCGAGCACGTCGGGAAGTGATGAGCCGCAAAGATAGTAGTCTGCGTCGTCGTAGTCGGTTGTCGTGATGCGTGTGCCGTCTGATGCTGTTTTGTAGAACAAGCCTTGGCCTTGTTCGTCAACACCGGCATAGCTCTTGAGATACCATGTGTTTACGGGAAGTCCTTCGCCAACGTAGAAGTATCCGTTCAAGAAACCTGCGTGGCCGTCCATTTCATAAAGACTGCTTTCTTCGGGGAGGTAAGTCACGCGGTTGCGTTGCCAAGCGAGGTTGGCATCTACTGTCCAGTTGAAGTGCTCTGACTTGATGATGTCGGCTGAAAGTTCTACTTCAATACCGCGGTTCGACATATCGCCAACGTTTGAATAGTAACCACCGTAACCGATTGAGTAGGGTGCAGAGAACCACATCAACATGTCTGATGTTTTGCGATCGTAGTACTCTACGCTGCCACGTAAGCGTGATTTGAAGAGCTCAAATTCAACACCAACGTTGAGTGAACCTACTGTTTCCCAAGTGATGTTTTTGTTACCTTTTGATGAGAACACGTAAGCAACATTGTCGTTAGAGTTGCTGATAGAGTAGTTATCGGTGTAGCGATAGTCACCAATGTTGTCGTTACCTTGCTCACCGTATGATGCTTTAAGCTTCAACACATTTACTGTATTGTTTTTGGGGAACCACTCTTCGCGGCTGATGATATAGGCACCACCCAAGCTCCAGAAGTTACCCCAGCGGTTGTCGGGGTCGAAGCGGCTTGATCCGTCGCGGCGGAATGAGAATGATCCGAAGTATTTGCTATCGTAGTCATATTGAGCGCGGAGGAAGAAACCTTCAACGTTGTACATTGATGTGTAACCTGTCATGCTCTTGTCAACAATTGCGCCGGCAAGCTCTTGGTTTTCGGTGTACATTGCTATGTTTGAGCGAGTAGCACCGAGTGTGGTAACTGAGTTGCGGCTATATTCGTGACCTAACAAACCTGACACGTTGTGGTGTCCGAATTGCTTGTTATAGTTGAGCAATTGTTGGAAGTTGGTATCGGTTGTGCGATAGTGATATGTGCTAACTTCACCACCAATGCTGGCGTAGTAGCCATAGTAGGGGTCAGCGGCTGATGTTATACGGTTTTCTGTGATATAAACGTTGCCGTTAACTGTTAGTGAGAGACCGTCGTAAAGGTCGGCAGTTGCAAAACCGTTGATGTTGAATGCGTTGCTCACGTTTTTGCTAACCTCGAGTCGGTCATATTGTATTGAGTTCGAGTTTTTCTCGCACGGACGTTGCAATCCGGCGTTGTCGGTTTCACCATAGTCATAGCGCACGCCGCGAGCATCGGTGAGTATGTTGCCCTCGGCATCGCGGATGTATAGCGGATAGATAGGTGCAATGGTGTAAGCTACGCCAAACACTGAGTAAAGTTCGTTTGTGACTTTGTGGTTGTATAGGGCGTTAGCACCGATGCGTAGCCATTTATATGCTTGGTATTCGGTTTTGAGACGTGCGGTGTAGCGTTCCAAATCTGAGCCGTAGCTGATACCTTCTTCTTTGAGGTAACCAAGGCTGGCAAATGTGCGGAACATTTCGTTACCACCGGTGAGGCTGAGGTTATACTCTTGGCGGAAGCCATCGCGAGTACCTTCTTTCAACCAATCATCCGGATAAAGTGTGTAGATTTGGTTATTGTATGCTACGCGGTTACCAAGTGTTGCTTGCGGGTTGAGTTTGCCATTTGTACCAATGAGATATTGGTTTTCGGGCACGCTATACACGTTGTAGCCGAGACCGCCGCTGGTGTAGGGCGCTGTCAAAATGCCGTTAGCGCTCACGTGGGCTTGTGCTGCTGTTTGACCTTGACTCAAATAGTAGTTCTTGTAAGCGAGATAAGCGGCTTCGTAGTACTCACCGGGGTTGTCGATGGTGTTGTACTCGATACGGCCGTTGGTGTTGGCTCCCCACTTAGCTTCAAGGCTAACTTTTGTGGCACCGCGTTGTCCGCTTTTTGTAGTGATAAGAATTACACCGTTAGCACCACGTGCACCGTAAAGTGCATTAGAAGCAGCATCTTTGAGCACGGTGATGTTTTCAATGTCGGCAGTGTTGAGGTCGTTGAGGTATCCGTTGTAAGGCATGCCGTCAACCACAATCAGCGGGCTGTTGCCGGCGTTCAACGAACTGGTACCACGCACGCGGATTGTCGGGTCTTCGCTCAATCCGTTGGCATCAGTCATTTGCATACCTGATACACGGCCATTCAAGGCTTCAATCGGGTTTGCCGTTTGTTGCAACGATAGTTGGGCTGAGTTTACAACACTTGCTGAACCGGTAAACGATTCGCGTTTTTGTTTACCGAAAGCAACAACAATGAGTTCTTCCATTGTTTCTTGTTGAGCTTTCAAATACACGGTTATTTCGGGAGCTACTTTCACCACTTGTGTCTCGCAGCCCACAAATGATATTTCTATCTCTTTGTCGTTTGCTGTGAGACCGGTGAGCACAAATTTACCGTCGAGGTCGGTAACTGCTCCGGTTTTATGTCCCTTGATGTGTACAGATGCACCGAGTATGGGGTCGTTGTCTTCTGCCGACAACACTTGGCCCGTCACTCGTGTAATCTGAGCACCGGCAGTAACGGCTACGAGTAGCACGCTAGCCAAAAGCATTAACAGCTTTCTCATGTTGAGTAAGGTTTTTAATGTGACAGTATTTTGGTTTTTTTAGTTACGAGGGTTTTACAAGTAAGAAAACTTTGCAAATCTAATAAATTTTCTTGAAAAATCAAGAAATATATTGCCTTTTTTTTAATATATGTTGTAAAACATATTTTTTTGCTATTTCTGCCCCTTTTGCGTCAAAAAAAGACACACGTACCATCACTGGCGGTGTGTCAAAAAAATCACTATAACTTATATTGCTTTGCAGTAGATAGATAAATAACTATGTGGCAGTTTCGCATCGCTGCGACCTGTCACATCTTTTACAAACATCAATGAGTATTAAGAGCTTTTGTTTTCATAGTTGTATTATTGCAGGTTTGAAGATTATTTCGAGCTAAACAAACACAACAAAGCGCACTGATAGCTGCCGCTACCAATGTAATCGGGTTTTACGGAGATTGGATGTTGTGTTGCGGATTGTGGCTTTTGTAGCTTGTGTGAATCATAGAGGTAAGTATTTATGGCTGCTCTTGCAGCCGTGTCTATAGGTTGTACGCAGCAAATATATGCACTTATTTATTCTCTGCCTAATTCGTTAAATGTAATTAGGCGCTTTTCACATATTTTACGAATAAAATATGTGCATTCCCACACTATTTCCCCGATATTTAGTCTTTTATGTCCTCCCACTCGGCATCTTCAATTTGCGAGCTTGAGGCATAGTTTTCGCGTGTGTCGCTTGACTCCGATTGCGGTTGTTGCTCGTGAATTTCTTCAAATTCAACGTACTCACCCACGTTGGGGTCAATTTTCTTTTCTTGACGGCGTGATTGCTCCTGCTCATCGTCACCATAATTGTTGCCGCCGTTAGCGCCGTTGAAAAAGCTTTGCATTTCTTTGCGAGCTTTCTTCACGCTGCGATACAATCTGATGATTGGAGTTGCGATAACATATATAATTACCGCAAAGAGAAAGAGGAAAGTTAATGTTAGCATAGTTAGATTTCGTTTTTACGCGATACGAGTGATAGCACGAGGTAGAAAATGATGGTCCATGCAAAGCCGCTAATGCCGTAGCCAAGCACAAACATCACTGCTACAAACAAAAGCACGTAGCGTCGGAAGTTCTCGTTAACGTTGAAGTTCTTAAACTTGAGCGAGAACATGGTGAAGTTGCCAACCATAGCAAATGCGGTGAGCACAACAATTATTGCCATCACCAAGGTGCCGGGATAGCTGTTTGATGCAATCCAGCCTGCCACACCTATCAAAAAGATTGCTGCCGACGGGATGGGGAGGCCGCGGAATGTGGTTGAACCGGTGTCGTACACGTTGAAACGAGCCAAACGCAGAGCTCCAAAAACGGCTACTATCAATGCCAAGTAGTTGAAAATGCTGCCTTCGTTGAAGTGATTCATGATGTTGAAAATCATGAACGATGGGGCCACGCCAAAGCTCACAAGGTCAGCGAGCGAGTCGAGCTCAGCGCCGATTTTGCTGTATGCTTTGAGAAGTCGTGCTGCCGCACCGTCGCAAAAATCAAAGATTGCTGCCATGCCTATAAACAAGCATGTCCATTGCCAACCTTGCAATGCGCCAACAGTTTCGTAGCATTTAAAAGCCATGATGCATGCCAAGCAACCTGATAGCAGGTTCATGCATGTGATAGTATTCGGAATTTGAGAGATGATTTTTTTGCTCATAGTGCTCTTATATTTTATAAGGAGACTTTTGGCGGCAAAAAGAGAGATTTTTGCTAAGCTAATTGTTTTTATTTCTCAGGGTGCAACACACCGATTTGTGTGACACCGCCGGTGGTCTTGTCGCCTACGTTTACAAATATTTCTGTGCCCAGAGGCAAGTATAAGTCAATGCGTGAGCCAAATTTTATGAAGCCCATGTGGTCTTCAATTGATGCTTCAACACCGGGATGGGCGTATGTCACAATGCGGCGTGCCATAGCTCCCGCTACCTGGCGCATTAGCACTTGCTGTCCGCCGGTAGTGCGTATAACCACTGTTGAACGCTCATTCTCTGTGCTCGATTTCGGCAACCACGCTGCCATGAAGCGGCCATCGTGGTGGGTGGTGTATGTCACCTCACCGTCTACCGGAAACCAGTTTGCGTGCACATTGAGTATGCTCATAAACACCGACACTTGTATGCATTGGCATTTCAAGTATTCAGGCTCATATACCTCCTCAACAACAACCACTTTGCCATCGGCACTTGATACAACTGCGTTTTCGCGTGGCCCGTTATAGTTGCGTCGCGGTGAGCGAAAAAAATTCGCTACCAGCGCATACAATATGCCCCATATCACTGTTGAAATGATGGGCAATGTATATGTGCTCGCGCAGAACCATAGGGGTACGTTTATAATCAGCACTACCAATAGCAGAACTATCA
>CAZGAN010000103.1:0-7134 GCA_964523655.1 uncultured Bacteroides sp. | reverse complement strand
GCTCAATCCCCGACGCTTCCAAATTGGTGTTTCTGTTGACTTCGCCAACTAATTATGGACAAGAAACCACATAATGGGATGAAGCTTGCACAACCTCGCATGGTGTCGCTGGTTGTGGCTTTAGTTGTGGCCGTTGGGTTGATGTTTTTCGCTCAAAAGTGCTCACATCAGCAACAATCACCGTTTGGTAGCAACGCTCTTGAAAAATCAGGAGGCGATACTCTTGACATTGCCATTGAAATATCTCCTATTGCTTATTCTTTGGCCGGTGACACTGTCAGTGGCCTCGATTACGACATTATCAACGACTTGGCTCGTTTGCATCACCGTGGAGTGAAATTTCATCCGTTCACCCCGTTGAGCTATGCTCTAAAGGGCTTGGAAGAAGGTAAATTTGACATTGTAGTGTCGTCTTTGCCATCAACTGCGCAACTAAAACAAACATTGCAGCTTACTGACCGTGTGTATCTTGACCGCGAAGTGTTGGTGCAACGCAAGGATACAAAGAAATTTATTTCAACCCCTGAAGCCCTTGCCGGCGATACCGTTTGGATTGCATCGGGCTCTCCGTTTAGAGAGCGTTTGCACAATCTTGCTGATGAAATTGGCGATACTATTTATATATGCCAAAACTTCCAGTACACTGCCGAGCACTTAGTCATGCTGATTGCTACCGGGCAAGTGGAGCGTGCCGTTGTAAATGAGGGTATTGCACGCGAGATGACCAAGATGTATCAAAACCTTGATATATCAACACCCGTTAGCTTCACCCAATTTCAAGTTTGGGCTTTGCGTGGCGACAATAAACAGCTCTGTAACACCATTAATTCTTGGCTGAAAGAATATCGCAAAACAAAGCGCTACCAAGAGTTGTTGGCTCGCTATCATAAAAACTAAGTCAACACTACCAACAAAAAAAGGATGCACCGTGATGATGCATCCTCAATTTTAACATGAAAAATTTAATTATCCGAGATAGGATCTTAGTATCAAACTGTCTTGTTGCTTCAAATGTCGCAAAGCTTTTTCTTTTATCTGACGCACGCGCTCGCGTGTGAGACCAAACTTATCGCCTATTTCTTCTAGTGACATTTCAGCGCATCCAATACCAAAGAATGAGCGGAGCACATCGCTTTCGCGTTGAGGCAAATGCTTCAGCGCACGGTCTATTTCATGAGCCAATGACTCATGGTTGAGCGATGCGTCGGTGCCCGGAGCATCATCGTTTGTTAGCACATCGAGCAAGGTGTTGTCTTCTCCTTCTGAGAAAGGTGTGTCAACCGATACGCTACGGCGAGCGGCACGCATTGACTCGGCTACTTTTTCTACTGGCACGTCAAGCTCTTTGGCAATTTCTTCGGCTGATGGCTTGCGCTCATTTTGCTGCTCGAATCGTCCTACTGCTTTTTGAATTTTGTTGAGTGAGCCTACCTGATTAAGCGGAAGGCGCACAATGCGGCTTTGCTCCGCCAGTGCTTGCAATATTGATTGACGAATCCACCAAACAGCGTATGAGATGAATTTAAAACCACGCGTTTCATCAAATTTTTGCGCAGCTTTAATCAAGCCCAAGTTGCCCTCGTTGATAAGGTCGGGCAACGCTAAGCCTTGGTTTTGGTATTGTTTGGCAACAGAGACAACGAAACGAAGATTAGCACGAACCAAACGATCAACAGCGGCGCGGTCGCCTTCGCGTATTCGACGCGCGAGTTCAACCTCATCGTCAACAGTAATCATTTCTTCGCGGCTTATCTCCTGCAAATACTTATCAAGAATTTCACCGTCACGTTTGGTGATTGAATTGGTAATTTTTAGCTGTCTCATGATTTATGTAATATAAATATCTATGTTCTATATATAACGAAATAAGAGCACGTTTTAGTCACGAAAAATTACACTTTAACAAAGTTTAACTTTAGCTATTTGTATCGCGCCCAGCGGATAAGCTCTTTAAACGTCGGTTTTTTGCCGTACATAAAGATTCCTACGCGATATATTTTCGCACTAAACCAAACCATCAACAATGTTGATGCGTAGAGCAACACAAGCGATGCCACTATTTCTATGACAGGCACCCCAAATGGTAGTCGTGCCATCATTATCAGCGGCGATGTGAATGGTATTATTGAAGCCCAAGTTGCCAGGGTTGAGTTCGGGTCGGCAACAACGGTCATTGAAAGTATCAAGCCAAGCATAATCGGTGCTAGTGCCAATGATTGCAACTGTGAAGCGTCTTGTATATTGTCGACTGCCGAACCGATTGCAGCGTATATTGACGAATAGAAAAGATAGCCACCTATCAAAAATAGCACTAGATATCCGAAGAGCGACATGATAAAGCCGGTGTCGCTAATAATGTTCATAATTGCCATCAAATCAACGTCGGTTGCGGCCTCTGCTGTCATACCATCTGTAACAAATGGCATGCCAAACTTCATAAAGGCGAATATCAATACCGCCCATATTGCCACTTGTGTTACAGCCACAGAGCCAATGCCTAGTATTTTCCCAAGCATGAGGTGTGTCGGCTTAACTGACGATACAACAATTTCGAGCACGCGATTGCCTTTCTCTTCAATGATTGATGTCATGACCATCTGACCATATAGCAAGATGAACATGTAGAGCATCATCATCATCATTAATCCAAGCATGTATGAAACCATTGACGATGTTGATTTCTCATCAGAGCTGTCAAGGTCAAATGTTTGTATGCTCACGTCAGCCTTCACATCTTCCATGATTGTCTTCAAATCAGATATCTCATATTGGTCAATGCGGCGGTCTTCAATAACGCTTTCAAGCTGGCTGCGTATCTCGTTTTCTGTTTGCACCGAGAGTGAGCCGTGTGAGAAGATGAGCACATTTTCCGGATGCTCAACAATGTCTTCGTCGAGCACTAGCACAGCGTCGTAGTCTTCATTGTATTTTGCTGAGTCAACAGGCTCCGATATCTTTATAAACTTCAGCCCGTCTTCATTTTTCAAATCAGCTGCTATCAAACCTGAATTGTCAACAACAGCCACATTTTTATTCTCCGGGCCGGTCATAATCATAACAGCTGAGGGTATCACCATCAACGCTACCATCAATATTGGCATGAGAAGTGTTGTGATGATGAAACTTTTGCGAGCCACACGCTCCATGAACTCGCGACGTATGATAAGTAATATATGTTTCAACATGATGATAGTGTGGTTAGCGTTTTGATGCAGCGTTAACTGCTTGTATAAATATATTGTCCATTGACGGAAGCATAGGCTCGAAACCGATAAGATCTACAGCATTGTTTGCTGCGGCAATAAGGTCGCGACGTTGCACTCCGTTGTGCATATCAACAATCAAACTTTGGCTATCGTCGAAACTGGTCTTTTCGCCTTCGCCGAGTATGATAGCCATGTTTTCAATTGCAGCTTTGAGCACGTTGCTGTCTCCGTTAAATGTGAGGCGCACGTTCTTTCCGGCAAACCGGTGACGAAGTTCCGACACAGCTCCGGTGAGTATGTTTTGCGAATTGTTGATAAGTGTGATGTGGTCACAGAGCTCTTCAACACTGCTCATATTGTGCGTGCTGAAAATCACAGTTGCTCCTTCATCGCGCAAACGCAAAATTTCACGTTTGAGTATGTTGGCATTTATGGGGTCGAAACCAGAAAAAGGCTCATCAAAAATCAATAACTTCGGACGGTGCAACACTGTGATTATAAATTGCACTTTTTGAGCCATGCCTTTCGATAGCTCTTCAATCTTCTTGTTCCACCAATTTTCAATTTCAAGGCGCTCAAACCACTCTTTCAAACGTGTTGTTGCCTCAGAGCGAGACATGCCTTTTAGCTGAGCAAAAAATATGGCTTGCTCGCCGACTTTCATCTTTTTATAAAGTCCGCGTTCTTCGGGCAGATAGCCTATGTTGACAACATCGTCAGCGGTGAGGGGCTTGCCGTCGAGTGTCACGGTGCCGCTGTCGGGGGCTGTGATATGATTGATAATGCGAATCAGGGTAGTCTTGCCGGCTCCGTTAGGTCCTAGAAGTCCGTACACACTTCCGTGTGGCACGTCAATCGAAACATCATTGAGAGCCACATGATTTGTGAACGTCTTGCAAATGTTGTGAGCTTCTAAAATATTCATTAATCTATTGTGTTTGTGTTGTTTTCTTTTACTAGACGCAAATTTAAACAAAAAATCACAATTCATACACAAAAAAAAGAGATTTCCAAACTCACGCTCAGAAATCTCCCGGTTTTAGCATTATGCAAATATCTAATAAACTTCTAATCTGCTAGAGGAACAGCGTAGAATTGCTGTTTGCCGGTAGGATAGATACCTTTAATGTACATCACCTTGTCATCGCTACCTTTCATGATTGAATTGTAGATGCTTTCAACGTCTTCGGCTGAATTTACGCGTTTGCCGTTGATTGAGATGATGATGAATCCGTCGCGAATGCCAGCATCTTTAAATCTACCGTTCTCAAGACCGCCAACTGCAACACCATTGCTGATTTCGAGTTGATCAAGACGTTCTTTCGATACGGTTGAGAATGCGCATCCAAGATCTACCACTGATTCGGCTTTAGTAACCTTTGTGTCACCGCTCTTGTTGCGGAGTGTTACCGATTTTGTGTATGTTTTGCCATCGCGCACATACTTAACTTCAACATTGTCGCCGGGGCTGAATTTTGCCACTGTTTCTTGTAAACGAGCAGTGTTTGGTGTTTCGTATCCACCGAGAGCAATAATCACGTCGCCTTCTTGCAATCCGGCTTCGCGTGCTGCAGAGCGGTCTTCAACTGAAGCCACATACAATCCGGTTGTAGTGCCTTTAATTTTCTTTTCGCTGATAAGCTCAGGTGTGAGTTCCTGGAATCTTACACCAAGATAAGCACGTTGCACGGTGCCATATTGCTTGAGGTCATCAATCACTTTCGACACAATTGATGAAGGAATTGCGAATGAGCATCCAACGTAGTTGCCGGTTTGTGAATAGATGGCTGTGTTGATACCAACAAGTTCACCTTTCAAATTCACAAGCGCACCGCCTGAGTTTCCTTGGTTCACGGCTGCATCGGTTTGTATGTATGACTCAATGCCTCCGGTTGCCGGTGTGCCGGTAGTGGTTGAAATGTTACGAGCTTTTGCGCTGACAATACCCGATGTCACTGTTGAAGTGAAACCAAATGGATTACCAACGGCGAGCACCCACTCACCAACTTTTAGCGCTTCACTGTCACCGATAGGTATGCAGTGCAAGTCAGGGGCATCAATTTGTATGAGGGCGAGGTCGGTAGTGGGGTCAGCACCTATAACTTTTGCGTTATAGTTTCTGTTATCGTTAAGTGTGACTTCCAAACGCTCGGCATCTGCTATGACGTGGTTGTTTGTCACAATGTAGCCATCTTTGCTGATGATTACACCCGAACCAAGACCTATTTGTCGTTGCTTTGGCTCTTGTTGCTGTTGCGGCTGTTGTCGTTGCGATGGCTGTCCAAAGAAAAATTCAAAGAACGGGTCGTTAAACATGTTGTTGCCCTGTGATGAGTATGAACGTGGTGTTGCATAACTTTTCACACTGACAACTCCGTTTACCGTTGATTCGGCTGCACTAGTGAAATCGTCTTGCGATATCACATGTTGCGGCATTGCGGCAGAAGATGTTGGAGCAGCTGCTGCACTTGCTTTCGAAGTGATTGCAAGTGTTGTTGCTGCTGATGCTGTTGCGGCGAGAACTGTCACCGCTGCGAGAGTTAATACTTGATATTTCATAGTCGTTTCTATGTGAAGAGATTGGAGAATAATCTTTTTTCTTTCGCTTATTTAGATGCAAATATAAAGCCAAAGTCAATTATAAAAGCAAGAAAAACGCAAACTTTAAACTTATTTTACTGACAAATAGCTCGCGTTCACACTTGTTAGCAATGAAAAAAGCCAATTTTTTTAAATTGACAGAAAAAATTTATTAAATTTGTCCCCTCATGAACGGATCAATCGAAATATCACAATTGAATGATGCCTTTTCTAATCAGATTAGGCAAATTATTTCCTCAGCTCGCAACGATGCAGTGCGCTCCGTTGACTTTTGTCGCGTCCAAATGTATTGGAAAATAGGTCAACGGATTGTCGAAGAAGAACAGAATGGAAAGTCTCGTGCCAAATATGGTGAGTTTTTAATAAAAAATTTATCAAAAGTTTTGATGCCGGAATTTGGCTCTGGATTTGGTATTAGACAGTTGCAGCGTGCACGTCAATTCTATCTAGAGTATCCAATTGCGTCCGCACTGCGGACACAATTCAATTGGATGCAATACAAACTTCTAATATCAATATCAGATAAAGACAAGCGAGAATATTATGAATTGGAAGCGTTGCATAATAATTGGACTGCACGTGAAATGGAGAGACAGATCCATTCAATGTTGTATGAACGCCTACTATTAAGTAATGACAAAGATGCGGTGCTTGCTATCGCTCGCCGTGAACGTGATGTACATAAACCGACTGAGATAATAAAAGATCCCATGGTCTTGGAGTTTCTGGGGCTTGAAAAAAAAACTCATTATTATGAAACTGATCTTGAAACAGAAATAATTAATCATCTGCAAGATTTTATGTTAGAACTTGGCAATGGCTTTACTTTTGTTGGAAGACAAAAAAGGATATTGCTAGAGGATGATGAATTTTTTGTCGATCTAGTGTTTTATAATCGCATTGTTCGTTGTTTTGTGATTTTTGAATTGAAAATAGGTAAGGCTACTCATCAGGATTTAGGACAATTGCAGATGTATGTTAATTACTATGATAGGTGCGAGAAGTTACCCGACGAAAACCCAACGATTGGAATTCTGCTGTGCAGTGAAAAAAATGACACTACAGTGAAAATGTCTCTTCCTGAAGATAATAAAACGATACTAGCATCTAAATATCAATTATATCTTCCGTCAAAGGAGCAACTTATATCTGAAATAGAGAGAATTAAACAGCAGTTCAGATCTCAAGAAAAATGGAAAATAGATGAGTGAAGTATGGATAAGAATTGTAGAGTATTTAGTATAAAATCGTTAGCGTGTATTGTTGTCTTTGTTTTGGCTGTGGGTATGGCTTCGTGCGGCTCATCAAAGAAAAATGTGAAGACCGC